>CADCOC010000004.1 GCA_902802945.1 uncultured bacterium
CGAGGATTCGCTCCCCGTGGAGGTGAACGCCTTCGGCACGTTCCCGTATCCCGGCTCGAGCATGACGGACACCGTGGTGGCCTGGAACGCGGAACTGGTCTACGAGAAGGGCCCGCGCGTGGTCTTCGTCGACAACGACACGAACAAGTACGGCCTTGTACACGGCATCAAGTTCGTCGGCACGAAGGGCTGGGCGCAGGCCGAGGAGCGTGGCTTCAAGACGTCCATCTCCGACATCGCCAAGACGAACCTGAAGCCCGGCAAGATGTCGGTCAAGCTCCCGCACTACAAGGGCGGCATGGCGGCCGACTTTGTGGACGCCATCACGTCCGGGCGCACGGAATGCGTGATGACCCAGGCGGAGAAGGCCTGGCACTCCGACCTTCTCCCGCAGATGGCCCTCCACTCCATCAAGCGCGGGAAGCGGCTGAAGTTCGACGCCGCCGCGTTCCGCTACACAAACGACGACGAGGCGAACAAGCTCCTCAAGGCGCGTCCCTACCTCAACGGCTGGAGTCTCGACGATGTTCGCGGCTAGTCTTGCGCTGGCGGCGGCGCTCACCGCCGTCCCGGTTTCCGACGGCTGGCGCGTGCAGCGCGCGGACGGTACCGTCCTTCTGGAACAGCACGCCGCCGCCGACCATCGGGCGTACATCCATCCGCTCATGGCGCCGGATGGCAAGGGCGTCTATACGGAGAACGAGCCGAAGCACCATCCGTGGCAGCACGGCCTCTACGTCGGTCTCCACGCCGTCAATGGCATCAACTTCTGGGAGAAGGAGCAGAACAAGTTCCACCCGGAGCCGGTGGCGAAGCCGGTCGTGGAGGGCAACACCGCGAAGTGGACGGTGAAGACGCGTTGGACGGACCAGGACGGAACGCCTGTCCTGACGGAGACGCAGGACTGGACCTTGACCGACTACGGCACGAACTACGTGCTGGACCTCACGTGGACGCTTTCTGCGGACTTCGGTGACGTCACCTTCGGCAAATGGGCGTATGGCGGGTTGTTCCTGCGGATGCCGTACAAAAAGGCCAACGCCAAGCGGCAGTTCGCCGTGAACTCGCGCGGCCAGCGCAACGGCGCCGCCGAACAGAAAGAGGCGGAGTGGGTAGAGGTATCTATGCCCATTGAGGGGCGGACCTCTAACGGCGTGGTGCGCATCGAGGATTTGCCGGGGAACCCGGGCTATCCGAACCCGTGGCGCGTGGACGGACAGCTCGGCATCGCGCCCAGCCCCTGCATACGCGGCCCGTGGCGTCTCGCCAAGGGCGAAAAGCGCGTCAACCGCTACCGCGTGACGGTAAAGGGCGACTAATCCGCAATAATCCGCCCGATTTTACCCTTGCGCGAAGGGCGCGGATTTGGCATACTAACCGCGCTGAACCTTATTGTGCTATGAAAAAACTTTATCTGATTTCCGCCCTCGTGGCGGCGATGGCTCTCCCCGTTTCGGCGGAGGAGGCCGTGGATGACATTTCCTACGGCTACGTTGGGGCCGCAGGAGGTCTGATGCTGCCCGGCAACGGCAACAGCCTGAAGCGCGCAGCGCTTGTCACGGCGCGCGGCGGGTGGTATGTGGACGAGTACCTCGCCATCGAGGCCGAGGCCATCTGTGCGCCGCACGCGTCCAGCGGTGCGGGCGGCACGACGGTGTGGGGCGGCTCCGTTCAGGCGCTGTGGCACCTCTCCGGCTGGGAGGCGTTCGACAAGCTCTTTGGCTGCGAGCGCTTCGCGCCGTTCCTCACATGCGGCGCGCAGACGCTCTGCGCCACGCGGCACGTCTTCGCCGACGGCTCCCACCGCACGGGAATCGGTCCGACTGTCGGCATCGGCGCATTCTACCACCTCACCGACAACGTCAGCCTTCGCGCGGAGGCGCGGGCCGCGCTCGCGGTAGATTCTCCCTGCGGGATGACTTACGCGCTCCTCGCGGGACTCCAGTACAGTTTCGGCGACTGACCATGAAGAACCTCGAACGCTACGTCTTCGGAGCCTTCCTCTCCTCTTTCTTCCTCGCATTCCTCGTGCTGTCGTTCGTGCTCACGATCGGACTCCTGGTTCAGATCGTAAGCTACATCCTACAGGGCGTGCCGTTCGACCTCGTGGGACAATTCGCGCTCGTGAGTTTCCCTGAGACGATGCAGTGGACCGTCCCGCTTGCACTGCTTGTCTCGTCCATTCTCGTGTTCTCGCGCCTCTCTGCGGACAGCGAGATCGCCGCCATGCGCGCCTGCGGCGTGAACCTTCTCACCGTCATGCGCTGGCCGCTTGCGTTCGCCCTGCTCTGCACGTTCGTGTGCCTGTTCGTCAACAACGAGATCGTGCCGCGCGGACACGAGGTGCGCCGCAACCTGAAGACGCGTCTCGCGGGCGGCGCGGGGTTGGAACTGCTTGAGCCCGGCCGCACGATCAACGACTTCCCGAAGGTGCAGCTATACTTCCGCGAGCGCGACAAGGAGAACAACAGCCTCCTCGACCTGGAAATCGTGGATCGCCGCGATCCAAAGTGCACACGCACCTACAAGGCCGACAAGGCGTTCGTGCGGAAGGAAGGCCGCGACATCGTGCTGGACGTGAGGAACCTCACAGTGGACCCCGTGGACGCGGCGCATCCCCAGGCGTTGCAGGCCGAGACGTTCCGCTGGAGAGTGGACGATGTGCTGAAGGACGGAGATTACAAGCGCAAGGAGAAGGATTTCCGTTTCTTCGAGATATTGAAAGAGATCGATGCGCGTAAGCTCGAGGTTGCACAAGCCTCTCGCGAGAAGGTAAAGGGGAAGAAACATTCTCCGCGCGTGGCCGCCAGACGTTCGCTCAGCGACATTCGCACGGAGTTCATGAAGCGGTGGGTTTTTGCATTTGCGTCGATCTGCTTCGTGCTGGTGGGCGTGCCGCTCGGTATCCGCGCCCAGCGGAAGGAATCTTCGGTGGGCATGGGCATCGCGCTAGTCACTGCGCTCGTCTACTATCTCGTCGTGATACTCATGACGAGCCTATCGAAGAACTACCAAGTACACCCCGAAGTGCTAATCTGGCTGCCGGTTGGACTCTGCGTCCTGCTCTCCTGCTGGCTGATTCCCAAGAACCTCTGAATTATGGTACAATAATAATCGCCTATGGAAAAACCTGCAATTGATGTCGCCTATGTGGCGGAGCTGGCGCGTCTGGAGCTGACCGACGAAGAGAAGGCCGTGTTCCAGCCCCAGCTGGAGAATATCGTCAAATACGTCGAGAAGATCTCGTCGGTGGACGTGGACGGCGTGCCGCCCACGCTGCATGGCCATGCTGTCGTAAACGCGCTCCGCGAGGACGTGGTGCGCCCGTCGATGGACCGCGAGGAGGCGCTTGCGAATGCGCCCGGCCGTACCGGCGACGAGTTCCTGCTGCCGAAGATCGTGGAGGGCGCTGAATCATGAGCGAGCTTTACATGTTGGGAATAGAAGAGGCTGCGAAGGGTCTCGAAAAGGGCGATTTTTCGTCCGTGGAGCTGACGCAGGCCATCATCGACCGCGTGCATGATCACGACGGCGAGATCGGCGCGTACCTCACGTTCGACGAGGAGGGCGCGCTCGCGGCAGCGAAGGTGGCGGATGAGATAAGAAGCGGCAAGAGTGCCGCTTCCCCGAGTGCCGCTTCCCCGCTTCTCGGAATTCCTGTCGCCATCAAGGATCTTATCAACGTGCGCGGACAGCCATGCACGTGCGGCTCGAAGATTCTGAAGGGGTATGTGAGCCCCTACGACGCGACGGTGATCAAGAACCTGAAGGCGGCAGGCGCGGTGTGTGCGGGCCGCGTGAACATGGACGAGTTTGCGATGGGGTCATCCACCGAGAACTCCGCCCTCGGACGCACCGTGAACCCCTACGACACGTCGCGCGTCCCAGGCGGCAGCTCCGGCGGCAGTGCTGCGGCGGTCGGCGGCGACCTCGCAATCGCGGCCCTCGGCACGGACACGGGTGGTTCCATCCGCCAGCCCGCTAGCTTCTGCAACTGCGTGGGGCTCAAGCCGAGTTACGGACGCGTCTCGCGCTTCGGCGTGACTGCGTTCGCGAGTTCGCTCGACCAGGTTGGCCCAATGACGAAGAACGTCACGGACGCCGCGCTCCTCCTCCAGGGCCTCGCGGGACACGACGAGATGGACGGCACCACGCCCGACATCCCCGTTCCCGACTACGCGAAGGCGCTTGAGGGCGCGACGCTGAAGGGCGTGAAGCTCGGACTTCCGAAGGAGTACTTCATCGACGGACTCGACCCAGAAGTGAAGGCGATCACGGATGCCGCCGTGAAGACGTGCGCCGACGCGGGCGCGGAGATTGTGGACGTGAGCCTGCCGCACACAGAATATGCGATGGCCGTTTACTACATCGTGGCACCTGCCGAGGCGAGCGCGAACCTCGCGCGCTTCGACGGCGTGCGCTACGGCCACCGCTCCGACAAGAGCGACAACGTGTTCAACCTCTACGCGCGCAGCCGCGCCGAGGGTTTCGGTCCCGAGGTGAAGCGCCGCATCATCATGGGAACCTACGTGCTCTCAAGTGGCTACTACGACGCCTACTACGGCCGTGCCCTCAAGGTGCGCACGCTCATCCGCCGCGACTTCGAGGAGGTGTTCAAGAAGGTCGACGCACTCATCGCACCTGTCGCGCCCACGGCCGCGTTCAAGATCGGCGAGGTGCTGGATCCGCTCAAGATGTACCTAAACGACCTCTTCACGATCCCCGGTTCGCTCGCAGGTAACTGCTCAGTCTCCATCCCCGCCGGCTTTACCGCCTCCGCAAACCTGCCCGTGGGTGTGCAGTTCATTGCGGATGCTTTCTGCGAGGATAAGCTCCTGCGCATCGGCAAGGCGTTCGAGGACATCGTGCCTCCCGTGCGCGGGTGACGTAAGTAAATGAACAAGCCTGAAATACTGGCCCCGGCGGGCGACATGACTTGTCTGCAGGCCGCGCTCGACGCGGGGGCGGATGCCGTGTACCTCGGGCTTGAAGCTTTCAATATGCGCGCCCGGGCGTCCGCAAACCTAACGCGCGACGAACTGCCCGAGGCTTCGAGAAGGTGTCGGGAGCGCGGCGTGAAGCTCTACCTCGTCGTCAACACAATCGTGTTTGAGGACGAGCTTGCGGCGGTGGAGGAGATGATTGCCTTCGCGAAGCCATATGCCGACGCGTTCATTGTCTCGGACTGGGGCGTGATTGCGCTTTGCAAGAAACACGGCGCGGCGTTCCATGTCTCCACGCAGATGAGTTGCTCCAATTCGTCAGCAGCGGCTTTCCTTAAGTCGCAGGGCGCATCGCGCGTGGTGCTAGCCCGCGAATGCACGCTCGCCGAGGCGGCGCGGATTTCCGCCACGGCTGGCATTGAGATCGAGGCGTTCGTACACGGCGCTCAGTGCGTGGCGGAGAGCGGACGGTGCCTCCTCTCGCACGACGCCTACGGTTGCAGTGCGAACCGTGGCGAATGCCACCAGCCGTGTCGGCGCCGGTTCCTCATCAAGGCAATCGACCGCTATACGGACAAGGACGGCAACCCGATCCACGACGCCGACGCTGAGTTCACGGTGGAGCCGCATACGGTTCTCTCCGCCAAGGACCTCTGCTCGCTGCCGTTCGTGGACAAGCTGATGGCGGCGGGAATCGCAAGTTTCAAGATAGAAGGGCGCGCACGCAACGCCAACTACGTGAAGACAGTGACCGAGGCGTACCGTACGGCGGTGGACGCCGTGGCGGACGGCACGTTCACGCCGGAGCTTGCGGAGCGGCTCGTGGAGAAGACGAAGACGGTGTTCCACCGCGAGTTCTCCACTGGACTCTACTTCGGGCGTCCGGGCGCAGACCAGTTCACGGACGCGGAGGATTCTGCGGCGAAGACGGTTAAGCGCCACGTGGGCGTGGTGATGGACTATTTCCTCAAGGCACAGATCGCGCAGGTGAAGATACAGGACCACGCCGTCCGCGTGGGCGATACGCTGCAGGTACACGGTCCGACTACAGGCGTGCAGGAGTTCACGGTAGCCTCGCTTCGGCGCGACGACGAGGTGCCTGAGGTCGCCGAGAAGGGCACGTGGGTCACGTTCCCCGCGCCTCGCTGCCGCGTGGGCGACAAGGTGTTCTTCGTTGAAAGCGTCATGCCCGCAAAACCATCCATCGGAAAAGAAAGCAAATGAAGATGATAGCCGGAATAAGGACGTGCGCGCTCGCCCTCGTCGCTCTCGCCGTATGTGCAGCGCAAGGACAGTCGTATCAGCGGCCGTCGCCGCTTGAAGAGTTTCGCGCGCGCATGATGGAGCTTCGTAACGGTCTGCGCGTTGCACGTAGGCAATTCACAAAGAAGAAGGTCCCCAATCCGAAGACGCGATTTGAGGAGGTTAAGGACAAGCTTGTGGTGATTGTGTGCGGCGACAAGGCCGGCTCCGGCTTCATCGTGCGCGACGGAGGGCGTCCATACCTCTTCACCAACGCGCACGTAGTCAAGTCTGGAGCGGTTATGGCGTACCGGCTCGACGGCACGCGCCTCGCGCTGGGTCCGCGCGACGACGCTGTTGGACGCGACATGGTGCGCTTCGCTCTGGACGGTGCGATGCCTGCCTTTGACCTGGCAGGGGGAGTGCCGGACATCGGAGACCCGGTGGTGGTGCTTGGAAACAGCGACGGACGCGGCGTGGTGACTGAAATCCGCGGGAAGGTCATCGGCGTGGGACCGCGTGAAATCGAAGTCGATGCGGCGTTTGTCGTAGGCAACAGCGGAAGCCCGGTGCTGGACCGTAACGGCCGCGTGATCGGAATCGCCACGTACCTCCGCGACTGCCGCAATGACGATGACTGGTCGAAGACCAACACGCGCTTCAACGGCATCCGCCGCTTCGCGTTACGTCTGTTAGGTACGCGCTGGTCGCGCAAGTGACATTTTCCACTTTCGTGGCGGCTAGTTCCAGCGGACGGGCACCAGGTCGCTCTTGAGGTAGAGCGGGTGTGAGGGAAATCCGTCCTTGGTGAGCTTGAGGTAGTAGAGCGGGCGGTCCTTCAGGAGCGCGCGGATCTGGTTTTGTCGGTCGTTGAGGGCGGCGTGGGTGCCCCAGGCGCAGATTACCTTGTCCACCTTGGCGGTTTCGGCGAGCAGGTAGGCGTCGTTTTCCGGTCCGTTGGGGTCGGCGGCGCGCTCCATTTCCTTCGGGTCGGTGGCGCGGAAGGCGAAGGCGTTAAGCATCATGAAAGAGTTGTAGCCCCATGCGGCGGAGAAGCCGCGGATGCGGCGAAGAGTGGGGTCGAGCTGGTTCTCGTCCGCCGTGGACGGGTTGAGCGCGATCCACGCGATTGTCTTCAGCTCGGGTGAAAACATGTCGGCCCAAGAATGGAGCAGCGTGTAGCGGTACACGCGGTCTGGGGAGAAAGCGCAGATGTTGCCTGATTCGTTCATGTGCATAGTATACCAAAAATCAGGCGGCGCGCGGGGAACCCGTGCGCCGCTTGAGATTAAGCCTAGATGGCCGAGGGGCTTAGAACTCGAAGCCTTTGCGGATGCAGGGCTTGACGAGGGCGTTCGCGGCCGCCACGTCGAAGGACTGCTTGCAGGAGCACCAGTTCAGCTTCTGGCCGGGCAGGCGCTGCGCGATGCAGCCGACGAGGATGCCTTCCATCTGCGGGATGGAGTACTCCACGTCGGAGAAGGCGCGCGAGTGCGTTTGCGTGTAGACCGGACCCTCGCCGCGGATGGCGGTGAGGAACTCGATGTAGTGCCCGTCGGCGGAAAGGGCCGCCGCGCCGGCGCTCTTGTCCATGCCGCCGCCAGCCGCGCCGCAGCGCGGGAGCGTGACGGGGATCACCTTGCACGCGGGGTGGTCCTTGATGTTCTGGACGACCTTCTCACCCTTGAGGGCGAGGAAGCTTTCCCCGCCGTAGTCGTTGGTGGAGCAGAGGATGCCATTGGTGCCGATGACGATACAGCCGGTGTTGGGCACCTTGCCGTCCTTCGCGATGACCTGCGGCATGAGGTCAGCGGAGGGCTTGATGTTGCCGTCATACCAGAAGAGCGTCACGGCCGGCAGCTTCACGCCGGGACGGGCCTTCGACTCGCGCTCCTTGTAGGTGAGCTTGACGACGGACTTGAGCGGGTAGGCGACGTCGTTCTCGGAGTCGATCGTCGTGCACCCCGCGTCGGACACGGCGCCGAGCTCGAGGCCGCGGAAGGGCAGGTTCATCGTGTGGCAGGCCATGTCGCCGAACGCGCCGCAGCCGAAGTCGAAGAAGCCGCGCCACGTGAAGGTGTGGTACACGTTCTTGCCGAGCTTCCAGGGGTCGTACACGTCCGCGTTGGCGGGATACTTGTCCAGGAACGGGCGCATCTTCGCCACGCCGAGCCAGGCGTCCCAGTTGAGGCCCTTGCGGATCGGGTCGCCGTTCGGGTGGCCCTTGACCCAGGCCGCCACGTTCTTGCCCTGCGGCCACACGGGGCGGTTCGTCCACACGTGGACTTCCTTCACGTCGCCGAGGATGCCGCTCTGCAGCACCTCAACGCCGCGGCGCAAGCCGGCGGTGCCGGAGCCCTGGTTGCCCATCTGGGTGACGACGCCGTTTTCCTTGGCGGTCTTGTTGAAGTAGTCGAGTTCCCAGAGCGTGCGCACGAGCGGCTTCTGCACGTACACGTGGATGCCCATCTTCATCGCGCGGATCGCGACGGCGGCGTGCATGTGGTCGGGGGTGGAGATCGTCATCGCGTCGATCTGGAGCTTCGCCTGGTCGTCCAGCATCTTGCGGTAGTCCGTGTAGAAGGGGATCTTCGCGAGGTTTTCGGCGAGGCCGGGGATCTTCTTGGTGGCCTTGTGCCTGAGGGCCGCCTCGCGCTGGTTCGCGTCCGCGTCGCACCAGGCGACGAGTTCGGCGAGGCCGCTCTTGATCATGGGCATCCAGTCGGAAAAGCCCTTGCCCATCACGCCGACCGCCGCGAGGCGGATTTTGCCGCTGGGGACGCGCGCGGCCGCATGGCCGAATCCCGCGATGCCGAGCGCCGACAGTCCGGCGGCGCCTTTAAGAAACCCTCTTCTGCTTGTCTTTATCGACATTTTGTTTATCCTTATTGGTTGTGAGTGGCTAAGCCACGTAAACGGAACGTCAATAGCATATCATTTCAGCGGCTGTATGGCAAGCATGAGAATTGACACTCCACAGGGCGTGTGATATACTGGTGACAAGCTGCGGAGCAGTGGTAAAACAATGATGGAGAAAGCAATGCACGCACGAATGAATGAGGCAAATCGCCATTCGCAAGTTGGATTTTTCGCATGCAGCGTATTCGCACTGGTTGCGGCTGCGGCGTTCGGCGCGCCGCGCACGGGCCCGTGGACGAAGGAGCAGGCGTGGGAGTGGTACAACGCGCAGCCGTGGATACGCGGCTGTAACTACATGCCCGCGAGCTCGCCCAACCGCTACGACATGTGGCAGGTGTGGGACTGTGAGCGCCGCTTCGAGGAAATGGACCGCGAGCTCGCGCTTGCGGAGTCCATCGGCTTCAACGCCGTGCGCATCATCATCGCGGAGGACAACGGCTTCGCCGTGTGGTGCGAGGACCATGACGGTTACATGCGCAACCTGGAGCGCTTCCTCGCGCTGTGCGTCAAGCACAAGATTCGCGCCATCGTATGCCTCGGCAACGACTGTTCGCGTCCGAAGGAAATGTGGTCGATCCCGAAACCGGGTCCGCAGCCGTACGACATCGGCTACCACGGCGGACGCAAGAAGAGCCAGCATGGCAGCTTCCCCGGCGCGATCGGCTTCATCAGCGCGGACGATCCGGAGCTACGTCCCAAGTTCTTCCAGATGTGCGGCGAGGTGATGGAGAAGTACAAGGACGACGACCGCGTCCTCTTCTGGAACATCTGGAACGAGCCCGGCAACAACGGGCGCGGGAAAGTCTCCGCCCCGCTCGTCAAGGAGATGTTCGAGCTCGCGTGGAAGATCGGCGTGAAGCAGCCCTGTGCGGCGGATATCTGGCACGGAAAGCTCGAGCCGAACATGGAGACCTCCGAGGGAATCGCCGCCGCGTTGAGCGACATCATCAGCTACCACTGCTACGGTCCGCTTCACTCGCAGATCAAGTATGCGAAGGAAATCAAGGCGAAGTTCGGGCGTCCGATGGTCAACACCGAATGGCTCGCGCGCATACTCGGATGCGACGTGCAGGACTGCTATCCGTTCTTCGCGCAGGCGAAGATCGGCTGCACGTGCTGGGGATTCGTCGCGGGCAAGTACCAGACGTACGAACCCTGGGAGGGCATGTGGCGTCATGTCGAGAAGGGCGGCGGGAAGCACTACAAGATGACGAAGTGGTTCCACGACCTGTACCGTCCGTCGCTCCGTCCCTACGACCCCGAGGAAATCGACATCATCAAGCACGTGAACGCGCAGATGGACGCGGAGCTGAAGGGCGAGTCGCTGCGCGCGAAGATCGCGAAGAAATGCAAGATCGTGCGCGAGGATATGTGGCATGGCTATCGCCGCACGCATTTTGACTTTAACGGACGCAAGGCATGGATTGTCGAACCGTCCATCGCGCCACGCAAGGATTCCGCCTGGATATGGAGCATACTCTGGCCCGATTTCAACGTTGAACGTATGCACGTGACCGATCTTCTTAAACGCGGATTCCACTATGCGTACATCGACGACCTCTTTGACACGCGCATGGACGATGCGGGCGTCGCGGCTGCTGCTGCGTTCCAATCGTTCCTGGTGAAGGAACTCGGCTTCGCGCCGAAGGCGAATCTGATTGGCATCAGCTGGGGCGGGTTCATGGCGGCGCAGTACGCGGCGGCGAAGCCGGCGAACGTCGCGAAAATCTACTTCGATAACGCGCTCCTGACATTCGACGGTTACACGTCTCCGGCGAAGGTGGGTCTGGGGCCGTGGGCGGACGCGACGGGGCGCGTCCCTCCCGCATGGCGCGACGATCCAAGGATGCCTGTCAATCTTGCGCCCGCGCTTGCGAAAGCCGGCATAAAAGTCTTGCTCGTGTACGGCACCTCCGACATTGCCGTGAAGCCTTCCGTCAATTCGGCGGCATTCGCCGCGAAGTTCAAGGCGGCGGGCGGAGATGCGAAGGTGCTGGTCCACGCGGAGTATGGGCACCACCCGCACGGCGTGGAGCCCGGCGAGGCGAAGATCGTGTTGGATTTCTTCTGAAACGAAAGGATTGGGAGTATGAAAAGACTCGTACTTGCGACAGTCACTGCGGCCTGCATTTTTTCGGTTCCGGCGGCTGCTGCTGACGGCGGCGTCAAGGCGCAGATTGCGTCCGAACGCAAGGGGAACGCCCAAGTGTTCGAGACGGCGCTTGCCGCGACGGAGGCGAAGACGTGGAAAAGCCCCAATGGCGGAACGCTGCCGTATCGCCTGCACCTCCCCGCGAAGCCCGAGGCGGGCAAGCTCTATCCGCTCGTCGTCCACATGCACGGCGCGGGTAGCTGGGGCACGAACAACGTTGACCAGATCAAGACCGGCGGCGCGGACTTCATATCCTGGGCGAAGAGGCACGGCGAGGAGTACGTGTTCATCGCCCCGCAGACGCCGAGGCACCATGAGCCGGGCTTGACCTCCCGTGCCGCCGTTCCGCCGCCGTCGGGACTTTCCGGAATGTACGCGGCGTTGAACCGTTCGAGGTTGAAGTCGATGGCCGTCAGGTGTCCCGATCCGCCGAAGAGCCGGGCAAGACCGTAGGTCTGTGGCATCGATAGTCGGGCGAGACGGTTAGACATTGCATTTTGAATCTTGTTACCTCTTTGGCGTGCATGGCGCGCCGGATTGTGGTATACTATGTGCCGACAGACGCAACTGCCCGGTTGTGTAATGGTCAGCACAGCGGCTTTTGATGCCGCTTGAGGAGGTTCGAATCCTCCCCGGGCAACCATTCCGCCTGTCGGCAAGAAAAATAAGGAAATGGCGATGAACAGCCTGAATGACAGCGATTTCATGGTGTTCTCCGGGACGGCGAACCTGCCGCTCGCGGAGAAGGTAGCGGCCTATCTCGGCAAGCCCCTCAACAAGATAGACATCAAGCACTTCCCGGACGGCGAGACGTTCTGCCAGGTGCAGGAGGGCGTGCGCGGACGCGACGTGTTCGTGATCCAGAGCGGCAGCCCTGCGCCGAACGAGGCGTACATGGAGCTGTTCATCATCATGGACGCGCTCAAGCGCGGCAGCGCCGCGCGCATCACCGCCGTGATTCCCTACTATGGCTATGCGCGCCAGGACCGCAAGGACCAGCCCCGCGTGCCGATCACCGCGCGGCTCGTCGCGAACCTCATCACGGCGGCCGGCGCGGACCGCGTGCTCACGCTCGACCTGCACGCGAACCAGATCCAGGGCTTCTTCAACATCCCGCTCGACCAGTTGCACGCCGAGCCGGTGATCCTCAAGTACATCCGCGACATGCATCTCCCGAAGCCAATCGTGGTGGCCCCCGATACGGGCGGCGCCAAGACGGCCTACGGCTACAGCCGCAAGCTCGGCACGGGGCTCGCCATCGTCGCCAAGCAGCGCACGGGCGGCGACACCGTGGACGCGTTCAGCGTGGTGGGCGACGTGAGCGACTGCGACGTGGTCATGATCGACGACATGACCGCCACGGGCGGCACGCTCAGCGCGGCCGCGAAGATGTGCCGCGAGAACGGCGCGAAGAGCGTGCACGCGTTCGTGAGCCACTTCCCGCTCACGGCAAAGGGCGTGGAGCGCCTCATGGGCGAGGCCCAGCTCGACGAGCTCGTGGTGACGGACACGATTCCGCTCCGCGAGGGCTTCGATCCGTCGAAGCTGCCGTTCAAGCTCACCGTGCTCAGCGTGGCCCCGCTGATCGGCGAGGCCATCAAGCGTATCCACGGCAACGAGAGCGTCAACGACCTATTCAACCACGAGTGACTTGCGCGTCGGCGCGTCCGGTGGTATACTATCCAGCCAATTTCCCAATGAAAGGAAACAAAAGAACCATGAAGAAAGTCAGCTACAAGGAGCTCGGCCTCGTCAACACGAAGAAGATGTTCGCGAAGGCCGTCAAGGGCGGTTACGCCATCCCGGCGTTTAACTTCAATACGATGGAGCAGATGCAGGCAATCGTGCAGGCTGCCGTCGAGACGAAGTCCCCGGTGATCATGCAGGTCTCGAAGGGCGCGCGCAAGTACGCGAACCCCACAATCCTCCGCTACATGGCGCAGGGCGCCGTCGAGTACGCCAAGGAACTCGGCTGCAAGAACCCGCAGATCGTGCTCCACCTCGACCATGGCGATTCGTTTGAGACGTGCAAGAGCTGCATTGACATGGGCTTCTCGAGCGTCATGATCGACGGTTCGTCGCTTCCGTTCGCGGAAAACATCAAGCTGACGAAGAAGGTCGTCGCGTACGCGCACAAGTACGATGTGACGGTCGAGGCCGAGCTGGGCGTGCTCGCCGGCGTCGAGGACGAGGTGGCCGCCGAGGAGAGCCACTACACGAAGCCCGAGGAAGTGATCGAGTTCGCCACTAAGACCGGCTGCGACTCGCTCGCCATCTCGATCGGCACCTCTCATGGCGCCTACAAGTTCAAGCCCGAGCAGTGCACGCGCGACCCCAAGACGGGCCTCCTCATCCCGCCGCCGCTCGCGTTCGACGTGCTGAAGGCCATCGAGAAGAAGCTCCCCGGCTTCCCGATCGTCCTCCACGGTTCGTCCAGCGTCCCGCAGGAATACGTGAAGATCATCAACGAGAACGGCGGCAAGCTGCCTGATGCGGTGGGCATCCCCGAAGCCCAGCTCCGCAAGGCGGCGAAGAGCGCGGTGTGCAAGATCAACATCGACTCCGACTCCCGTCTCGCGATGACCGCGGCTGTGCGCCAGTACTTCGCGAAGAACCCGGGCCACTTCGACCCGCGCCAGTACCTCGGTCCTGCCCGCGAGGAGATGAAGAAACTCTACATCCACAAGATCGTGAAGGTGCTCGGCTCGAACGACAAGCTCTGAGCTTAGGCGCTTAAGCGGCCTTAATCATTCGCGGCGGCAAGTTCCATGCACCCCAAGTGGGTTGGTGGCAGCCGCCGCGAGTGCTTTGAAATCACAGTTGAAATCGCGGATGTTGCCACATGGCACGTCGATGAACCCGCATGTCTGGAGATCTCCAACATGCGAGAGAAAAGCGAAACCGCGTCCTCCTAGGCATCCGCAAGGACGCGGACCGCAAGCAGCCTCTCCGCCACATGCCGTCCAATAGGCAGGTGCGGAGGGGCAACATGTTTCTTTAATGGCGAGCGGTCCCGTCTTCGCCTTTGCGAAGGCCCAGTCAAGCACTTGGCGCGTCTGCGCGTCCGAGAGCGCGTAGTCGGCGATGCCCTTGCCGCGTCCGACTGGCACGAGGAAGAACAAGTCGAGCTTGGAAGCGCCAAGTTCCAAGGCGCGGTCGTAGAGAGCGTCAAGTTTGTCCGCATTGAGCGTGGAGACGGTTACGTTCACCTGGAACGGCATCTTGATCGCGTGTGCAATGCGCATCGCGCGCGTCACGCTTTCGTAGGCACCGGTTACGCCGCGAAACGCATTGTGCGAGGCGGCGTCGGGTCCGTCCAGCGAGAACGAGCACGCCATCACGCCTGCCTCCTTGAGCGCGGTGAGGCGCTCTTCGGTGACGAGCATCCCGCAAGGGGCCATCACGCTGCGCAGGTGGCGGGACGTGGCGTATGAGACGAGGTCGAGGATGTCGGGGCGCAGCATCGGCTCGCCGCCCGTCCAGATGATCATCGTCCGGTCGAGCGAGTCGATCACGCGACGGCACTCGTCCGTCGTGAGCTCATGCTCGTAGCGTACGTTCGCGGCACCGGCGCGACAGTGCTTGCAGGCGAGCGGACAGCGGCGCGTCACTTCCCAGGCGAGGACGCGCGGCGGCTGGAAGGGGACGCTCATGTGTAGGTCGTCGGACCCTTGTCGGGACCGAACGGCGAGAGGTCGCGGAGGTTCTTGATGATGGGCGGGAGCTTCTCAAGAACGTAGTCGACTTCCTCCATCGTGTTGCAGCGCGAGAGGGAGAAACGAATGGAACCGTGGACGGCGATGAAGGGCACGCCCATCGCGCGGATCACGTGCGAAGGGTCGAGCGAGCCGGAGGCGCACGCCGAGCCGGTGGAGATGCAGATGCCCTCGTCCGAGAGGTGGTAGGCGATTGCCTCGCCCTCGATGTACTCGAAGCTGACGTTGAGCGTGTTCGGGAGGCGGTGGTCGAGGTCGCCGTTCACGCGCACGTTCGGACAAGTGGCGAGGATGCCGGCCTGGAGTTTGTCGCGCATCGCCGTGAGCTGCCGGGCCTCGGCCTCGTAGTTCTTCATGGCGAGTTCGCAGGCCTTCGCGAGGCCGACGATGTAGGGTACGTTCTCGGTGCCGGCGCGGCGTCCGTTTTCCTGGTGTCCGCCAAGCATGAAGGGCTTGAGCTTCGTGCCGCGACGGATGAAGAGCGCGCCGACGCCCTTTGGCGCGTGGAACTTGTGTCCGCTTACGGCGAGGAGATCCGCCGGTACCTGCTGCATGTCGATCGGGACCTTGCCGGCGACCTGCACGGCGTCCGTGTGGAAGGTTGCGCCGAACTCCTTGGCGATTTCGGCAGCTTCGCGCACGGGGAAGATCGTACCGGTTTCGTTGTTGGCCCACATTATGGAGACGAGGGCGTTCTTCGTGTCCTTCAATTCGGCGCGGAGCTGGTCGAGGTCGAACTGGCCTACATGGTTGACGGGCAGTTCCACCACGGTGTGTCCAAGCGCCTTGAGGCGGCGCGAGGGCTGGAGCACGGCGGGGTGTTCCACGGCGGTGGTGACCATCTTCATGTCCTTGCCGAACCAGTCGGCCGTGCCGCGGATGGCGGTGTTGTCCGACTCCGTGGCGCACGAGGTGAAGAAGACCTCATCCGGAGAGCAGTTGAAGAATGCTGCCACCTGTTCGCGCGCCTGCGCGACGTATTTGGCGACTTGTCCGCCAAAGGCGTGCATCGACGATGGATTGCCGTACAGCTCGCCGAAGAAGGGCATCATCGCCTCTCGCACCTCGGGCGCGACCTGCGTGGTGGCGTTGTTGTCGAAATAGACGGTTTTGTTCATGGTACCTGTTACCTCAGGGCGCATATTCTACCATATCTGCGGACTTCTGGCACGCTGGTGATGTATTTTTCGCGCGGGAAGCGGAATACGCGAAAATCTGATATAATACTGACTCCGCATTTCAGAAAGGAAAATAGATGTACAAGGAAAAGTTCAACCTGACGGGCCGGACGGCGTTCGTCACAGGAAGCGCCCGCGGCATTGGGCGCGCAATCGCGGCCGCGTTCGCAGAATTCGGTGCGCGCGTGATCGTACACGGCGCGAAGCCGAGCGTTAGGCTGGAGGAGAGCCTCGCGGACGTTCGCCTGTTCAATCCATCCTGCGACGTGGTGACAGGCGACCTAGGCGACCCTGCTGCCGTTGAGGCGATGTTCGCGCGGCTACGGGAACTTGACGCACTGCCGGACATCCTCGTGGCAAACGCATCAATCCAGATGAACATCCCCTGGTCGGAATTCGACGCGGCCGAGGCGCATCACGAGATGGAGGTGAACTTCCACGCCACTCTTCGGATGTTCCAGCTCGCGTACCCGAAGATGAAGGCGCAGGGATGGGGACGCCTCATCGCGGTTGGCAGCGTGCAGGAACCGCGTCCGCATCCGCAGATGTGCGCATACGCCGCCTCCAAGGCCGCTCAGGAGAACCTCGTGCGGAACGTTGCGCGCCAGGTCGCGTGCGAGGGCATCACCGTGAACAATCTCTGCCCGGGCGTGTTCGCGACGGACCGCAACGCGGCGGCGCTCAACAACCCTGTCTACGCGGAGCGTGTGAAGGCCGCGATTCCCATGCACGACTACGCCCGCCCCGAGGACGCCGCCGGCGCCGCGTTGCTGCTCGCCTCCGATGCGGGACGCTACATCACCGGTTCTACTATCCTCGTTGATGGCGGACTGCGTCTCCCTGGTTGATTGAGGTGCGACAGACAATACGTATCGCTCCTACGTAACGCGCTTTCCCTATGGCGCGTAGATGTTCTCTTCTAAAAGTCTTCTAAAAATATTTCTTTCGGGTATTGCGGCCGACTTATGCTATAATTACCGCATGTTCAATACCCAGATTAGAAGAGTCGTGTCGGTAGTGGCTACTGCCGTCGCGTGTGTGGCGTATGCCGAGACGAGTGCATCGGTGTCGGCGGAGATGTCGCAGGCTGCAGCGGCGGGATTCCTGTCAAGGACCGGCGTCGGGCCTCTGCTCCTTCCCGGGCGCGAAGTCGCCTCCGCCGAGGCGCGGGACAATGTGTGGATTGTCCGCCTCGCGCCGTCCGGCTACATCGAGGTCGCCGGCTCGACCAGGTGCGCGCCGATACTCTCGTTCTCGGCGAAAGACTTCGTCGAGCCGGAAGCCGGTTCGCCGTTCGCGGCCAAGCTGTCAGGCGACAGCCAGATGGTCGCGGAGAAGGAGTCGGGCGAATCCGCCGCCGACCATGCCGACTGGGCGAAGCTCACCGCGCCAGTTGCCAAGAAGCGCGCAATGCTTGCCGCGAAGCCGACGGGAACTGACGGTACTGGCTACACGCCCTACGTCGCGCCGATGCTGGGCGCGACATGGCACCAGACCGCCCCGTACAACGACCTTTCGCCCTACAACTATTTCTGCGGTTGCATGGCGACGGCGGCGGGACAGGAAATCCGCTACTGGCGCTGGCCCTACAGGTATGAGAAAATCCGCCAGACAACCCATGGCGTCAGGGACGCGCAATTCAACTACAGCGATTTCGTCATTCGCCCGAACGGGCTTGTGCCGTTTGACTGGGACAAGGTAAAGGCCAACTACACCGACGAGTCAAACGCCTCCACGCCTTGGGCGAATGACAAGCAGGCGACGTACAACGCGGCATGGCTCTCTCTCTGGATGCAGTCTTTGACAGGCATGGGCTACAAGCCCGGCGGTTCCGGCGGCACGCGGCAGCTCGCGAGCACGGCCGAAGAGTACTGGTACGAAAAGGGCACGGGCTATACCTACTGGAAGGACGGCTACACGAATCTCTGGAACGCGATAAAGGCCGACCTCGACTGGGGGGCTCCGATCCAGATCAACACGGCCGCCCACCAGATGGTCATTGATGGCTATGCCGTGGAGAACTACGGTACGGCGGACGAGGTCGATTGGATCAACCTCAATCTCGGCTATGGCAACGCGACCTACTGGGACAATCTCAAGATTGCCGTCACGGAAGGCACATACTCCGGAACGCTTGCTTCCTTCCAGACAGGCTTTCGTCCGCAGAAGATCGTGCAGTTCGAACCTGTTCCCAAGGTGAGCGGCACGTCGCTCACGCTCGCCTGGCATCTGCCGCCTTGCTACACGAACAGAATCAGCGGCTTCCTGCTTCAAACATCGAAGGACGGCAATAGCGTTGGTGCCGGCATGATTCCGTCTCTTGGCGGTACGACCGAAAGGTACACATACGAGGTGACTGGGCTCGAAACGGGTAGCGAATATACTTTCACAGTCACGCCATTAATGAATGAAGGCGAAGGAACTGGTCGCCCCAACTCGGTGACAACGACAATCGGCGTGCCAAAGGCCGCGCCGGAAATCATCTCGGTCTCTTCCGTCGCTTGCGGCATCGAACTTCTCCAGCAGGACATCTTCATCGAATGCGCACAAGGAAGCGTCAACAAGATCGATTTGACCTGCTCTGGCTCGACTACGGAAGTCGTACCGTATTCCAGCCACTTGACGATCTTGCCAGACAACAAGTTGAGCGTGACGAAAGTCGGCAATGTCTTTACCGTCAATGTCGATGCCACGGCGATGGATGCGAAGTGGGACGGCGAAATGCTTGTCTTGACTCTTGTCGCGAAGAATGGCGACGGCACGGAAGCGTACAAAAACCTGATGCTTCGTTTCAACTCCATGCGCCAGGTGATTAACGGTACGTTCGCGGTTGCTGAAGGCGACGGCAATTCGCCGGTCTGGTTCTGCGGCGATACCACGATTGATGCCAAGGGAAGGGCGGTGTCGTTCGGCGCCAACGCCTTCCAGGGTACCGGCAAGGTGACGCTGATCGATTCTGTCGGCAACGGTTCCTTCACGTTTGCCGGTCTCGACAACTTCAAGGGGACGCTTGTGTTTGCGGGCGATGTTGGCGTAACCCTGCCAAGCGACATGTCGGGATTCGCGGGTGCCTTAAACATAACTTCTGGAACATACGCGATTTCCAATAACTTGCCTGCTACCGCTACCGTCACCGTAGCCGAGGGCGTAAACGTCAACCTTGTCAATGCCAATGTCGCGTCCACGATCACTGGCTCAGGCTCCATAAATATCACCTCTGGATCCAGCGTGTTGTCTGGTACCGTCACATCGTCAGTAAAGCTCTATGGTGGAGAGTTGACCATCCCTGCCGGAACGGGAGACTACTCGACCGTGTCGGTCGGTGGCGGAACGCTGAAAATACAGCTCTCCAAGGCACAGTCCATATTGGGTTATGACTGGTGGCTGCCTCTTTATACTTCTGGTGCAGTCAAGTTTGTGCTTTATGACGGCACCGAAGTCAATGCGACAACGACCGCGGCGACTCCGGGCATAAGGATGGCGCTTGCATCCGATGCTAATGTATGGTCGGGCACAGATTACGCTACATTTGGTGAAAACTATTCAGCCAAATGGTCAAATGGTTTGCCGGGCGAAGGCGATTATGTCATATTCAAATCTGAGCTCAATGACTGGATGGAGACGGGTACGGATGAAGGTACGATGATGGCGCTCAATCTGTCTTCCCCAAGGAATCTCGGATATGTACTTGTCAAGGGCACTGACAAATTGGAGATTGGCGTTTACAGCGGAGCCACCTCGGCTTTGCTTTCAACAGACGTCCTTGAAAACGAGGTCGAGACGCACATCACCACCACGTACTTCCAGCCAAAGGCCGTAATACCGCATAAGAAGCTGTCCACTTCCTCAGGCTTCATCCTGACATGCGAATTGGATTCCGCCTACGCCGACAACCTGAAAAAGCATGAGACCGGCGGAAGCGCCTTGCCAGATGCCAATTACTGGCGGGGAACGGTCGTGTTCTGCGACAAGAACGTGAATAATTTGGAACTTCCCAATTACGGCAATGCGCAATCCAAGATCAGGCTTACTGGCGTAACCGGTTCGTTGATGGGCGGAAAGACATTTGATGGCATTCTGGAACTGGTTGACTATGAGGACGCGCCGGCATTCAATCTGAACTCTGGCAGCAGCCAATACGCTGTGATAATCGGATCTGTTGTCAGCAACGGCATGTTTAAGACCTCGGGGAGCGCCTCTTCTCTGAACATACTTCTCAAAGACATATCCGGTTGGACTGGATCGTTTGACTTGGCTTCCAAGACGGTTGCGATAGGTCAGGCCGTTCCGTCGTCATATACAGGAAATGATGGTAGGCTCCATGTCTGTCAGGCGGCGACGGTTGCGGCTGGCGCTACTTGGAAAGCGGCAGGCGGTTTGTATCTTGGGGCTGGCGGCGCACTCACGATAAATGGAGCGGTCGAAGCGAAGAACATCACGACCTACGGCGCAGGCGCGTCGGTTGCGCTTGAGGACAATGCCGTTCTGCAGGTGTCCGCGGCGTCGGTAAGCGATTCTACGCCGACGCTCAATTTCAAGGCTGGCACTTTCCGTGTCAAGGAGGGCTCGGATTCGTTCAGGGAGACTGCTGCCGTCAACTTCTGCGCGGCAAGCGGCAAGCGCACGGTAGTCGATGCCAACGGTTCGACGCTTACGCTCGGTCCCAACGTGCTCTCCGGTTCTGGCGACGTGTATCTCACGTCGTCCAAGGCCGGCGGGAAGGTCGTAATTGAAGGCATCTCCGCCGCCTATACCGGCACGATCTACTGCGATATTTCGTGCGAAGCGTCGTTTGGAGACCTTTCCAAGGCGACCAACTGCAATATAAATGTTTCCGATGTAATCCTTTCGCGCAGTTCGGGCGACATCGGCAACCTCACCATCGGCCTCGGCGCGACTCTTGAGGTGATCGTCACGAAGGCCGATTTAATTGAGGGTCTTGAAATTGGCAGCGTCACGTTGAACGATGGCGCAACGATGGTGCTTAAGGACAAGACGGGGAAAGAGCTTGTGACCTTCGCGGCAGCGGATGCGGTGGACGGCAAGTATGTTCTTGCGCCGGACCCGAATGTCACGGTGGAATGTCTGCTTGACTACGAATTCAACGGCAATATGATTTCTGTTGGAACCGACACGACCGGACTCAACATTTGGAATGGGACGGCGTCCTACGATTCGCAGTCCGAGAAGATCTACATGAGGTGCAAACCGTATATCAACAAGACTTTTGCAATGCCGGATGACGAGTGGTCGGTGTTTATGCGGTGCACAACGCCCGCCGCCAACAATGCAACGCCCACGATGATGCTTATGTTCGGAAAGAACGGCGGAAACGTTTTCGGATTGGTCGCTGGCACCGGCGAAAATACAGTCGCGCTTGCTAGCAAGGATGGTCTGATTGGCGAGGCTGTTCAGGTAAGCGATGCGACATCCAAGCAGCATGTCTATACGATTGTCAAGACGGCAAACAGGGTTCGCCTTTATGTCGATGGGGTGTTGAAAGTTGACGAATCGGCGACGGTGTCCGTGTCCAAGGAATTCCAGATAGGATCGGTCAAGAACGGCAACAATACCGCGTATGATCCTTGCGATGATGCAAATGCGCTCATCGACAACATGAAGTTTTACGACTTTGCCGTCGGACAGGCGATGATCGATGCCGAAGTGGCACAGTACGACGATACAGAACCGGAATATGACGGGCCCGCGCCGGTTGCCGTGTGGGTCGCGGGCGAGTTTGGCGACGACAGGAGCGCACATGGCGGACTGGAATTTTCGCTGAACGGCAACACGACAAACGCGCTGGGACAGATCGTCATCGGCAGCGCCACTACGCTCGGCGCGACGATTGCGCTTCCTGAAGCGGCGCACAAGAAGATGACGATGCTCGTGAAGTATGCGATACCGTCCGGCGGAGCTCCAGTGGCGAATTCCGTCCCCGCGTCCATGTTCTCGACTTATGACTTGGGTGCGCTGGCAGCTTCCGGTTCTTCCGCGCTTGAGGGATATTGGTATACTGGTTCGGCAGTTAGCGCAGGAGGAAAATATCCGTTCTCCAATCCCGCGCAGACGATGCCGCAGGAGGGCTATATTCTCATCTCCACCTGGGCTACAGACACGAATCCGAACGATCACGGCACCGCCGTTTACTCCGGCGAGACGCTTTCGACGCTTTCCGGCGGCGAGAAATCCGGCCTTCGGTTCACGGGCGCCGACCGATACATCGCGTCTGTCGGTGTCGGTGGCCCGACAGTCGCTGGTGCGAAGCCTTGGGCTGGAATGGTCGTCAAGAGCGTCGCGCTCTTCGACGACTGGTTTACCCCGAGCGATCTCGCCAACTACAGGTTCCCTGCGCAGGGCGCGGTGCGTCCGGTCGATCCCGACCGCTATGCGATCGAGCCCGTTGCCTCCTGGGTCAACGACTTCAAGACGACGGAGAAGGGCAACTACACGCTCTCCGTCAGCGGCACGACCGCCGCAAAGGACGACACCTTCGGCGGCATACTCACTATCGGCGACGCGGCGGCGGTGGTTGATACAACAGCGGCAAGCAGCGCCAACATGACCGTGCTCATCAAGTACAGGGCCGCGTCGAGCGTAACAACTGCTCCTGTTGTCGCTTTCGGTGGCATGGTAGGTACTATCGGACTTGATGTTGGTGTCTACACGAAATCGGACAAGACGCTGGCCGTCTACAGGAACTTCAACAACGACAACGGCAAACCTTACGATTTTGAAACTGCGCCTGTCTTGTCGGCGAACGGAGGTTATGTGCTGTGCGCAAGGAATAACTCCAAGTCGTGTATGGCTTATGTTGGTGATTCTCTGGATGCCATGACCGGCGGAGAGGTTACCGATGGCAACATCCTATTCTCGAATGTGCCGCTCACGAAGTTGGGCATTGGCGGTAATTCTTCGGTTACGGCAAACGCCAACGACATGGTGCCATTCACGGGCTTCGTCGTCGAGAAGGTCGTCGTCTTCAATGGCTACTACACGCCGGCTGATTTGACCAGCCTTACTATTATAGACGGCGAGACAAAGAGTTTCACTGCAGGCGAGACAGAAGAATATCCGACTATCGGCAAGCTTTCATCCTCTGGCACGATTGCGATCGCCAACGCTTCTGAGCTGACCGAAGGCACGTACAAGCTCGCCGAGTGGACGACGCCACAGCAGTACACGACCCAGTGCGCGGGATACGGCAAGGTTGGCACGCTTGTGACGGACGGACTCGCAGCAGGACTTTCGGCGCGCCTCGTCTATGGTGCGAGGGGAATCTATCTGCGCGTTGACGACACTGCCAAGCAGGCGGCGCGCAAGCCGCTCGTGGTCTGGTGCTACGGCGACTCGATAACCGAGGGCTTCAACGCCCAGGCGACCGGCGCGAACTACCGCATCCTCCTCTACCAGAAACTGGAGATGCTCGGCTACAATGTGAGGTCCACCGGCGTTTACGGACTCAGCAACGGCTACAATTCCGTCGATCCGACAGGCACTGCGCTCACGGACCAGTACAGGTGGCATTCCGCGAAGCACGGCGCGACGGCGGCCCCGTCGTCGCTCTCCCACCGCAGCAACCTTTCCGAGAGTGTCGATACGCTCGCGATACAGGTTGGAACGCCGGACGTCGCGCTGCTCCTCATCGGCGTGAACGACCTGCCGCAGTTCAGCACGGTCGAGCCGACGTTCAAGGCGTGGACGAACGTCGTCAGTCGCCTCGTCAACAATCTGCCAAATACGAAGATCATCGTTTCGACGATCCTCTACAGCGACGGCGCGAGGACGGACATTGATCCCACGATCACGAATATCAACAACAACTACATCAAGCCGCTGATGGCAGCCATGCCCGCGGCATGGCAGGGACATGTGGTTCTCGCCGATCTGAACTCTTACGTGAAGAGTGGACAGCCCGGCATCATCTATTCCGACCACCTCCACCCCGACTGGTGGGGCTACGACCAGATGGCGGACGGTTACCTTGAGAAGATCGTCGAGTGCTATCCCAATCCCGACGCGACGAACTTCCCGTCCCAGAACCCGATCCCGGCTGCCCCGACGGCGAACCAGCTCGGCGCGGCGAACAAGCCGGAACTCACCGCCTACCGCGCGGGCTTCACGAAGCTCTGCAACATCCGCGTCGAGAAGGGCCAGGACGTCCGTACTGTCGTGTACGACGACGTGAACAGCGCCGCCGCATCGAATAACCTCGAGAAGGTCGGGTACTTCGTCGAATTCGTCCGCGCCGACAACCACGCGCACAAGTGGGTATGGGTTGACATGGATGCGTTCGGCGATGCGGATTTGGCGTCCGTCGGCCTCCCGCGGCGCAACTACCAGCAGGCGGTGACGAAACTGCACGTCTGCTCCAACCACGGTGCAATCGACAATGTCGCGGCGGATGACGATTCCGTTACCGGCTGGATCGAGTTCTCGCCGTACAACTACACCAACGCACAGTCCAACGCTTCCGCCCCAGAAAACTACGGCAACCCCTACGACTGGAACGACACGCTTTCGGAGAGCGGATCCTACGGCTGCATGCAGGTGTTCCGCGTCATGAATCCTTCGTCGCGGGATCTGTATGAACGTCCGCAGCTGATGTTCGCGTTCAACAACTTCCAGTCGGCGAATAGCGACCCTGCCGATTTCGGCATCGGCAACTTCGCCCAGCACTTTAACGGCAGCAATGCCTACCACACCGAAGACTGGACCGGAGTCGGCGGAACGCTTGCCAAGATGGCCCCCGACGCCTACTCGGTCAAGACCATCGAGATCTGGACGAAGGCGGCGACCGGTGAAAAGACCACGACGACGACGGGATTCCCCGTGCCGTACTCATGGATCGAGGCGTGCTTCCCCGGCATCGCAGGGCAGCCCGATGCGATGTACGAAACGATGGCGAAATCGTCTGGCGACAATGGCTATGCCTATTGGGAAAGCTACGTGCTGGGGCTTGAACCGACCAATGCGCTCAGCAAGTTCACGGCGACGATTCGCATGGAAGGGCAGAAGCCGGTCGTCGAGTATTTCCCGACGAACGAAGTCCTGAAGGCGAGCGGCGCGATCGAGTACATCCTTCAAGGCAAGCCCGCGCTCACGAACGGCTGGCAGGACGTCACGTTTGAAGAGCCCGGCGCAACCAACCGCTTCTTCCGAGTCAAGGTGGAGTGGTAATCCATCTTCAACAGTTACAAAGAGGAAATTCTATGGGAAAACTGATCTGAACGCCCCTTGGGGGAAGGCGAAAACCTCTAGTTTTGCCTTGGTTGGAGCTCTGGTTCGTAAGGTCGCGACAAGCGCGCCACTTTACCTACTTATGGTATACTGACGGACGACGTGAAAAAGGAGGCAGTGGGCTTCGATCTAGGCAGTAGTTACGGGGATTCACGCGACTCCGATTCGCTGCTCAAATGAATTGCACGGTTACAAACAACAACGGCTTCATTTCCTTTACCTACAAATCCAGCACCCAGGAAGATCAGGACGGTGACAAATGAAATCTTCAAGCTCTACGCGGAGAAAGTAAACGAGACGAAATGACGCACTTACGTCATATACGTACCCACACGCAGCTCAACTGCCTCTCCGATTCCTGTTTTATTGGCAAATTTGGGGCGTTTGCCTCCGGGACTTGTTTATGCTAAACTATGCCGCATGAAAAATAGCAGAAAATCTTTTCTTTCGTTGATTCTGTTCTGCGCGGGAGTTGCCGCCTTTGCCGAGACGACCGTCACGTTTTACGGCGGCGCTGGGGAGGTGGGAGGCAGCTGCGCCCTCGTCGAAAGTGGCGGCTACCGGATGCTCGTGGACTGCGGCACGGTCTACGGCGTCGACCATTCGCCCACGAACGTGCAGAAGAAATCGGGCTTTGCCTTCGACCCTTCATCCATCAACTGCCTTCTCCTCACGCACGCGCACCAGGACCATGCGGGCCGCGTGCCGGAGCTTGTCCATGCGGGCTTCAAAGGAACGATCTGCGCGACGGAGCCCACGCGCGACCTCCTTGCGCTTGCGTGGCCGTCGCAGCTCATCTACGACGAATCGGTCCGGCGCACGTGGCGCTGGTCGGCGAAGACGAAGGGCGGACGTAGCCGCAAGGTACATTGGCGTGCGGACTGTGAGTGGGGAGCGAAAATCGCCAACTACAACCTCCGCACCTTCACCGGCTCTCGTTCCGAACTTGATGAGTTCATGGCATCCTTCGCCCCGGGTGCGTCCGCGCTCTCCGCCTGCCGTGTGTGCCTGGAACTCGAAGTCAATGAGAATCTTGCTCGCTTCAAGTGCGTACAATACGGTGAACAGTCGAAAAACGGCCCGTTCACGGTTACGTTTCGTCCGGTGAAACACATCCCCGGCTCCGCCGCGATCTACATCACAGAAGGCACGAACACGCTCGTGTTCTCCGGCGACCTCGGCACGCCCCGCTCGCATTTCGTGCGCGAGATCGAGCCTGCGCTCAAGGCGGACGCCGTGTTCGTCGAGTCGACATACGGCGACGCATCGGCCGGCGGCCAGGCGGCGTCTGAGGCGGAGTACGCGCGTTTCCGCAAGGATGTGGGCGATACGGTGCGCCGCGGCGGAATCGCGTGGGTGCCGGCGTTCGCGCTCGATCGTTCGCAACGCGTACTCTACGAGGTTGCGCAGGGCATGGCGTACGGCGACATCCCCACCGATATGCCGGTGTACATGCTCTCCTCCACGGCGCGGAACGTCACGAAAGCCTACATCGCGCATCCTGAGTGGTTTGACGTGGACATCACGGCGGCGTCCAACCTCTTTGCGCGGACGAAGTCCCGCTTCGCGCCGAAGAAGGCCGTGAAGGGCGGCTGCATCCTGCTCACCACGTCCGGGATGATGGACGCCGGGTCGTCCCTCACGCTTCTGCCGTCCCTCGCTACGAATGCGTCCGTGCGGGTGTGTCTTGTGGGCTACCAGTCGCCGGGCACGCATGGTTACGATCTGCGTTCGGGCGCGAAGGAAATCACGGTCGGCGGACGGAAGGTGCCGGTACGCTGCGCCGTCTCGTCCTACTCGTGCTTCGGCGGACACGGCGACGCCACGGAGAACGACGCCTGGCTCGCCAACAACCGCAACTCGCGCATCTTCCTCATCCACGGCGATAGGAAGGCTCTTGACGAGCGAAGGAATGGTCTCATCAAGCGCTTCGGCGCCACCGTGGAAATAGCAGAGCCTTTCAAACGCTACGAATTTTAAGCGAGGAAATCAACATGCAAAATCACAGAACATTTCTGACTGCTTTTTTTGTTGCAATTTGTGTGGTCACGATGCTGTCGGCGGCGGGTGAGAAGAAGGGACTAGGTCCGCAGGCCGCTGCGCCGTTGAATTTCATGACGTTCAACATCTGGGGAGACTACTTCGGGAATCCCGTGGAGGAGCGCGAAGCGGGGGTGGAGACGACGATCCTCAAGGACCGGCCAGACGTCGTGTCGCTTCAGGAAGTGACGCCTGGCTGGTACGCGAGCCCGATGTTCGCCCATCTTAAGAAGGCCGGTTACGCGGTCGTGCGCGGCGACGAGGACGCCGCGCTGAAGCGGGCCGCGTTCGAAGGGGAGAAGACGCCCAAGCACATCAACCACGAGCCGCTTCTCTTCCGTACGGACCGACTGAAGCTGCTCGACAGCGGTACGGATTTCTTCCACCTGTCGCTCACGGCGTCGAAGAGCGCCACCTGGGCCGTTTTGGAGCGCAAAACGGACGGGCGGCGCTTCGTGGCGTTCGCGACGCATTTCTGGTGGCAGTCGAACGGCGTCGAGAGCGACGTCATCCGCGAGTTGAATGCCCGTCACGTCCTGTGGCAGCTATCGGACATCCGCCGCAAGTGGGGCGCGGAGCTTCCCGCGATCCTTGGCGGCGACCTCAACTCCACCGATACGTCCTTCGCCCACGCGATGCTGCGCAGCGGCGGTTTCGTGAACGCAGCCTCGCACGCGGACGTGCGCTCGCCGCACTGCTCGCACCACGGTAATCCTGTGCGCGGCGCAGACGGCAAGTACCACGGCGCGCGCCGCGCAGCAGCGTACGACACGCCCGATTACTCCATCGACCACATTTTCTACACCAAGGGCATACACGCGCTGAAGCACGAAATCATCACAGGCCAGACAGCGCTGGACGTCTCTGACCACTCTCCCGTAATGGTCGAGTTTGAGCTTTAGTTTTTCGGTGGCAAACGGGGCTGCTTGAAGGAAAGGGCGGTTTCGTCTTTCGTGAGCGACACCTTGATGCGGCCGGGCACGAGCTCTTCACGGAGAAGGAGATCGGCAAGAGGATCCTCAACGTAGTGCTGCACGGCGCGGCGCAGCGGGCGTGCGCCCATCGCGTCGTCGGAGCCTTTCGTGACGAGGAAGTCCGTGGCCTTCTTGTCTAGCTCAAGCGTCATGTCGCGTTCCGAGAGGCGCGTGCGCAGCTTCGCGAGCTCGATGTCGAGAATCGTCACCACGTCCTGTTTCTCGAGCTTGCGGAACACGACCGTCTCGTCGAAGCGGTTTAGCAGTTCCGGACGGAACGTGCGCTTCGCCTCGTCCATCAGCTTGTCGCGCAAGGTCTCGTAGGAGGCGCTGGCCGTCTCCTGCGAGAAGCCGAAGCTCTTGCCTTCCTTCGCGAAGTCGAAACCGAGGTTCGCGGTGGCGATCACGATCGTGTTGCGGAAGTCCACCTGGCGGCCCTGTCCGTCCGTGAGGCGTCCGTCGTCGAGCAGCTGGAGCATCATGTTCATGACGTCCGAGGAGGCCTTTTCGAACTCGTCGAAGAGCACGACGGAGTAGGGGCGGCGGCGGACGCGTTCCGTGAGCTGTCCGCCCTCGTCGTAGCCGACGTAGCCAGGGGGCGCGCCGACGAGGCGGGAGCTCGTGAAGGCGCTTGAGAACTCGGTCATGTCGAGGGCGATGAGCGCCTTCGGGTCGCCGTAGACCTTCTCGGCGAGCATCTTCGCGAGGAGCGTCTTGCCCACGCCGGTGGGGCCGAGGAAGAGGAAGCTGCCAATCGGACGCTTGGGGTCGCCGAGGTTCGCGCGCGAACGGCGAAGGGCGCGGGCGATCGACTCGATGGCGGCGGACTGTCCGATGACGGCGCCGTTCAGCTCTCGCTCGATGTTGAGGAGTTTGCCGGCCGTGGATTCGGTCATGCGCTCCACGGGCACGCCACTGATGGAGGCGACGGTGGCGGCGATGTCATCGGGCGTGACGTCAATCGTCTTCTCCGCGTGTTCCTCGCGCCACTGCTTCACCTTGGCGGCGAGCGCCTCGTGCGCGGCGATTTCCGCGTCGCGCCACTTGGCGGCATCTTCGAAGGCACTTGCCTTTACGGCGGCCTCCTTGCGGGCGTGGATCTCGGCGATCTCCGCCTCGTCGGCCTTGAAGTCCGGCGGACGCACCGCGCACCTCATGCGCACGCGCGAGCCGGTTTCGTCGATGGCGTCGATAGCCTTGTCCGGCAACAGGCGCGCTGGCAGGTAGCGGGCCGTGAGCGTGACGGCCGCGCGCAGGGACTCGTCGGCGAACTTCACGTTGTGGTGTTTCTCGTAGCGCGGGGCGATGCCGCGGAGAATTTCGATGGCCTCGTCGATGGCGGGTTCGTTGACGAGGATCGACTGGAACCGGCGTTCGAGCGCGGCGTCCTTTTCGATGGACTTGTGGTATTCCTTGAACGTGGTGGCACCGACGACCTGTAGTTCACCGCGCGCGAGGGCGGGTTTCAGGATGTTCGCGGCGTCCATCGCGCCCTCGGCGCCGCCTGCCCCTACGAGCGTGTGGATTTCGTCGAGGAACAGCACGACGTTGCCGACGAGCTTCACCTCCTCGATGAGCTGCTTGAGGCGCTCCTCGAACTGTCCGCGGTACTGCGTGCCGGCCACGACGCGCGCCATGTCGAGCGACACGACCCGCTTGTCGCGCATGCGTTCGGGTACGTCGCCGAGCGCGATGGCCTGCGCGAGACCCTCCACCACGGCGGTCTTGCCCACGCCGGCCTCGCCGATCAGGACGGCGTTGTTCTTCGTGCGGCGGGAAAGGACCTGAATGACGCGCGTCAGCTCCTGTTTGCGTCCGATGACCGGATCTAGTTCGCCTTTGCGCGCGAGGGCGGTGAGGTCGCGTCCGAAGATGTTGAGCGCAGGGGTCTTGCCTTTCTTTGCCGCCTTGGCTTCGCCGTCGGGGGCTGGCGTCTCCTCGTCGTCGTCCTCGTCAGACTCTTCGGGGAGCGGAGAGTCTTCTGCGGAGTCAGCGTCTTCTCCGTCAGCACGCGACTCTGCGCGGATGAACGCTTCTGGCGTAAGGCCGTGTCCGGCGAGAATCTGCGCGGCCACGGACTCGCCCTCGGAAAGAATGGCGAGGATGATGTGCTCGGTGCCCACGGCGGATGCCTGGAGGCGGCGTGCCTCGAGCTTGGCGAGTTCGAGGATCTTGCGCGTACGCGCCGTGACGGGGATTTCGCCGAGCATTCGCACGTTCTCGCTGTGTCCGATCATCTGCTCAAGCTGTATGCGGAGTTCGTCGGGATCAACGTCCAGCGCGCGGAACCGTCGGCATGCGCCGCAGTTCGGGATGGCGAGGATGGAGCAGAGAAGGTGCTCGGTGCCGATGTAGGAGTGGTTGTACCGGCGGGCTGCGGCTTCTGCGCCGTCAAGCGCCCGGTTGGCGTTTGGTGTGTAGTCGTTGTTCATGAAAGGATGTCTTTCGCAAAGTCGTTGAGGCGGACGCCCGCGAAGGCGGCGCTGACCCGGTCGGCGAAGTCCGCGTCGCGGACGTCGCGCTGGCGTTCCTCCTCCTGCGTGGCGGGAGGCTGCGTGAACGGACGGTTCAGCTGCCGGCGCATGGCCTCGTCGATCTGCTGGCGCGTTACGCCGTGGAGGAAGCCCATGATCGCGGCGAGGCGGACGGGCGAGAGCAGGTCGATGTATTCGTAGGGGGAAAGCAGCCGTGCGTGGCGGAGGATGGCCAGCGCGCGCTCCACGGAGTCGAGGAACAGAAGGGGCTGCTCGTCGACGAGCGCCTTGCGCGCGGCTGTCTCCTGTTCGGCGAGCTGCGCAAACGCGTTCGCGACGCGCGTGACGAGCGCTCGTTCGGGCAGGCCGATGGCGGACTCATTGCCGATGCGGAAGAGATGTGCGACGTTGTGCAAACCGTCCGCGTCGATGCCGCTGTAGCCGATCCGCATCGCCGTGAGTCCTGCGAGGACGGGCGGCAGGTCGCCGATGATGTGGAGAGCTTCGAGGTGGACTTCGGCCTCGATGCGGATGCCCGTTCCGCAGTGCGCCGGGAAGGGGGAGAGGTATCCGAAGTCGGGATGCCAGGCGAAACGGTGCTTTTCGGCGAGGCGGCGTTCGTCATCCTCGGCTTCCGTGTAGGCGGCGGGGATGTCGTCTACGGTCGCCCAGTCGGCGGAGATTGCGAAGGCGTCTTTTTCGCCGAACGGCTTGTCCGCCGGATTGCGGAAAAGGGTGATCCGTCCGCCGGCGAGGGCGTCGGTGGTGAGCAAGTTGGGATACGTGCCGTCGGACGGACGTTTCGGGGGGCGTCCGGGACGCCCCTTGGGATGGGCGCTCATGTCGTCTCCTTCCCGTCGTCGTCCGACTCAAGCGCGTCGAGTCTTTTTTGAATCTCGGCGGCCTTTTCGTACTTCTGCAGCTTAATGGCCTTCTTCAGCTCGCGTTCCAGGTATGCGCGGGAGTCGGTTCCTGTTGTGCCTGCGGGCATTGAGCCGACGTGCGTAGGACCGTAGTCGCCACGCAGGAACTTCGCGCGGATTTCGGCGCCGAAGGTCTTCCAGCAGCGCGGACAGCCCAATGTTCCTCTTTGCTCCAGCGTTTCCCATGTGGCGTGGCAGAGCGGACATGTCTTTTTGCCGTGCCTGCGCTCCTCCTCGAGATGCCCCAGACCGTCCACCAGCCCCATGGCGGCCTTGAAGAAGTTTTCCACGAACGGCGGCGGTTTCTCGCCGGGACCGATGACGGAGACGTTTTCGCCTTCTTCGGGTTCCTTCTTTTTCTTCTTCGGGTGACGGGCCTCGGAGGCGCACTTCTTGCAGACGTAGAGTTCCCTATCCTGTCCGTCTTTCTTCAGGTGCAGGACGGTCTCAGCGTCGGCCTCGTGGCATATTTCGCATTTCATGGCAGGATCAGTCGACGAACAAGTTCGGGACGTTCTGTCCAGTCGAAATGAGCGTGCCGGGCTTTACGGGCGACTTGCCTGTCTGCGCAGAGGCTTGGGCTGGTTTAGCCTTTACCTTCGGCACCTGCTTCACGTTCTGATTCGGGACATCTTTGCCTGTGACCGGCTTGTCTGCGACGACGGCAGGTACGCTTTCCGGCGGATTTTCTGGCTGCTTCGCGGTGTCCGTCGGCGTCGTGGCCTGGTACAGTTTCCCGATGCTCCACGCGATGAACGCGATGGACAGGATTGCGCAGAGCACGAGGGCGGTGATACGCCAGGCGCGCCGCGGAATGCTGCGCACCTTGTCCACTACGCCTGCAGAAAAGTTTGCAAGGCTCTTGCGGAAACGCTCCATGGCCGATGGAACGCCTTCGTCATAGTCATCCGTTAGGTATGGCGAGGATTCCAGGTCTATTGGCGGCGGCAATCCAGACGATGTTTTAGGTTTCTCCTGCTGTGCTGGTGCCGGAGATGGCCCGAAAAGCGGAAGGTCATCCTTGGGCGGACGCGCAGGCGGCTGTTCAAAGAGATCAAGTCCGCGCACAACGGGCGGAGGCTCGGAAATGGGTGCAGAAGTCGGTTCGGGAGTCGGCTCGGGAGCTGGCTCGGGAACGGGTGCCGGAATCGGCTCGGGAACAGGTTCAGGAATCGGCTCGGAAACAGGTTCTGGCATGGGTTCTAGAACAGGTTCGGGAATCGGCTCGGGAACAGGTTCTGGCATGGGTTCTGGAACAGGTTCGGGAATCGGCTCGGGAACAGGTTCTGGTATGGGGTCGGGAATGGGTTCCGGAATCGGCTCAGGAACAGGTTCAGGAATGGACTCCGGAATAGGTTCGGGAATCGGCTCTGGGATGGGTTCCGGGATTGGCGCCGGTTCGGGAATGGGTGCCGGAATCGGCTCCGGTTCGGGAACTGGTTCAGGGATCGGCTCGGGAACAGGTTTGGGGACTGGACGGATACTGACGGTTGGCGTGCGGCGGCCCTCGTAGATGTCCATGAATTCGCGCACGAGCGGGACTGGGTCCAGACCGACGCAACTTGCGAAGAGACGCACGAATCCGCGCCCGTAGATGGGGGCGGGGATGCGGTGGAAATCTTCACGCTCCATTTCTTCGACAATCTGCACAAGCATGTGCGTTTGCGCCGCGACCTGCGAGCAGGTGAGGCCCTTGGCTTCGCGGGCACTTCTGAGTGTTTCTCCGAATGAGCTCATTGTCATGTTCCTATTTTTAAAATGGGGCACTTGCAAAACCCATCTTCCGCGCCATTCGCGAGGCAAGTCATACGGCTTGACGGAACTCGCAGAAACAAACCTTGCGCGTCTGAAAGGTTCAGCGCAATTAGTATGCCAAATCTGCGCTCTAAGCGCAAGTGGAAAAGGAAAAAGAAAAACGATGCAAGCACATTGCGCGCGGTATCGCGTTTTGTTATAATTCACCGTGCCGATTCTGCGGGAGAGTCCCAACGGGTTGGAATGCATTCGACAAAGACATGAAAAGATTTGAAAAGAAAGGCTAGAATTACATGAAGTACTTGAATATCGCTGTTGCGGTCACCGGCGCTGCAGTGCTGGCGGGATGCTGTTGCCCGTGTGGCGGGAAGCCGTTTGCCACGTTCCCGGATACATGCGCCACGCCGGACGGCATGGCGATCGACTACAGGGGACGGCTCGTGATCGCCGCGCCGAACTTCAACGACACCACCAAGCCTGCGGCCATCTTCCGCCTCGACGAACCGGGCGGCGTGCCGTATCTTTGGGTACACGTGCCGCCGCTTGCGAAGACAGGCCTCGCCGCGCCGATGGGCATCTGCTTCGGTCCCGGGGGCGAACTGTACGTGTGTGACAACCAGGGATGGTCCGGCTCCGAGACGGGCACGAACGAGGGGCGTCTGCTGCGCCTAGACTTCAAGGACGACAAGCTTGCCTCCTGCACCGTAATCGCAAGCGGCATGGAACATCCGAACGGCGTCAAGTACCACAACGGCATGCTCTACGTGACGCAGAGTAGCCTCTCGAAAATCAAGGATCCGTCCGGCAAGCTCGTGAGCGGCGTCTACCGCTTTAAGCCGACGGACAGCGGCATCGTCGTGAAGAACACGCGCGAGGATCCGCAGCTCATCCTTACGCTCGTAACGCAGAACCCTTTCTGCCAGTACGGCCTCGACGGAATCCTCTTTGACGGCAAGGGCGACCTTCTTCTCGGCAACTTCGGCGACGGCACGATCCACCGCGCGACATTCGATGCGGCAGGCAAGGTGACCTCATGCAGGGTCTTCGCAAAGACGGACTTTGACTATTCCGATCCTTCGGCGAAGGATTTCCTCCAGCGTGCCGTAAAAACGAAGATGCGCACGACGGACGGCATGTGCATGGATGAAGCCGGCAACATCTATGTGGCCGACTTCTCGAACAACGCCATCGCCAAGGTCTCGCCTAACGGTACTGTCAGCGTCGTCAGACAGGACCCCGACGGCAACGGACTGGACGGCGGACTCAACCAGCCCGGCGAGCCGATCGTCTGGAAGGGGCGCCTGGTCGTCTCCAACTTCGACGCCGTCATCGGCCCCGACAAGGTGAACACGAAGAAAGACTTCCCCTGCACGCTGAGCGCGGTTGCGACCTATTGACGCCGAAACGCAGAATGGTGTAGAATATTGGCGATTTGGGGCATAGTGCCTCAGCCAGAAAGCGAAAGGACCACGATGAAAATGAACAAAATGGTGACAATCACTGCGGCAATTTACGTGACGATGGTATCTTCGCCGTTGTATGCGGCGGTTCCCCCGGACGGCGGCGAATGGACAATCGGCGCGGGCGAGACGGAGACGCTCGCGGCGGAGGCGACGGTCTCGCGCCTCGCGGTCGATGGCTCGCTCACGCTCGACGCGGGGGCGGCGCTCACCGCGACAGGCGGGGTGGTGAACTGCATCTCGACGGGCGACGGCAGGATCGCGGACGTGACGATTGCAAACGGTGCGTCGCTCGTCTCGCAAGGCACGCTCGCGGGCGACAACCCCAGCAACGCGCAGGGCTTCTCCATCGGCACCTACGGCGGCACGGGTACGGTGACGGTCGCAAGCGGCGGCATGCTCACTGTCACGGGCGGACGGCTCTTCCTCGGGCGCAACAATTTGGATGCCAACAACACGAGTTTTGACCGCTCGAAGCTCTCGTACGGTATCCTCAACATCTTCGGTACGGTCACGGCCGCGGCCGTGGAGTGCAGTGCATGGTTCCCGACGAAGGCGTCAGGAACGACGTACGACCTCGACGCGCTTCCCGTCGCCTCCATCATCAATCTTGAAGAGGGCGGCGTTTTGGAGACCGGTCTCATCCAGAATGACGACATGGCCCGCAACATCATCAACTTCAAGGGCGGCACGCTGCGCGTTTCGCGCGCGCCAAATCCTTTGCTGTATGCAAGCGTTTCAACCGTCTGGAACATTGAGAGCGGGAAGAGCCTGATCTTCGATACGCAGAGCTTCAACGTCATCTTGAATCCGTCTCTGCATCAGGCTGATTCGTTCAAGCTCGCCGGCGAGGGCGGGCTCGTCAAGCGCGGGAGCGGACTTCTTGACATCCGCCTCGCCCATCAGGAAATGAATACCTTCACCGGCCCGATCGTCGTGGAGGGCGGTTCGCTTAGGCTGGGGCGTCCGCTTGCGGAGGGACAGACCGTTCTCGTGAAGAGCGGGGCGAAGTTCTATCCCGCATGCGCCGCCGACCTTGAGAAGATCACCTACGAGGATTCCGCCGACGCACCGAACGGCGAGGTGTTCCACGTGGAGGCCAACTATGCCGACGGCCTCGACCTTCTCACCCTGGCGCCCGCGTACGTCACCGACACGCTCGGCGGCCCCTCCGGCAGCTGGAACGGCGAAGTGCATGGCGCGGTCACGCACGCGGCGGGAATCGACCTCGCCCATCCCTTTGGTCTCGTGGGCCTTGGCAACACGCTCACGCTCGACGGCACGGGGCTCGACGACCTTCCGCTGACGATCTCCGGAACGGGCACGTTCAACTTCTCCGGCAACCACACGAACACCACGGACAGCGCAATCACGTTCACGGGTGCGGCGACGTACCAGCAGAGCGGCATCTACTCCGTGCAGGGCGAGAACGGTGCAATGCCCGTGACGACAATCTCCGGCGGCGGCACGTTCAAGACGACAGGTGAACTGCGCGTGGGCTTCGACGGACGCGACGGCGCGATCGTCATCTCCAACGGCGTGAATGGCAGCGTGGGGAACATCAAGATCGGCTGCAACGCAAGTACGCGCTACGGCGTGAAGGGGCGGATGGAAATCAACAATGCCACCGTGACGACATCCGGTACTGTTTACATGGGGTCGAATGGTCTTACCGACGGCAGCGATCTGCAGACGCTGAAGAACGAATTTATACTGGGCGCGGGCGCGACGTTGAACATGAGCGGGCGTTTCCAGCACAACGACGATCCTCGATCCCGCATCACGTTCGCCGGTGGCGGCGTCGTGACGAAGTCCACGCAGGCCGATTTCTTCTACAGCGGGCAGAACGGCATACTGGAAGTCGAGGCGGCGAACGGCAACGACATCCGCCTGAACATCGGCGGGTACAGCATCGGCGCGACGAGCGGCCACACGCACTTCTTCGGAACGGGTGGCCTTGACATCACCGGCACGGGAAGCGCCTCGACGTTCACGCTCGGGAAGGCGGGGTTGACGGACTTTTCCGTGGCGTACTCTGGCGCGACGAAGATCACGGATGCGACGTTCGTCCTCGGCGTACCGCTTCCCGCCGCGACAACCGTGACCGGCACGCGTGCGACGTTGTTCCTCAATGACGTAACGACCACGAATAACGTGTCCAGTTCCGTGGCGATCAAGGGCTCGGGCACGCTCGTCATCGGCGCGGACGGCTCCGACTGCACGTTCAGCAACAGGATCGAGGGCGTCACGCTCGAAAAAATCGGCGCGGGCACGCTCACGATCGACAAGCCCTTCGACGGCAACCTCGTCGTGAAGGGCGGCACGGTGGTCGTGCGCGGCGCGGCATACAAGTCGTATCGCTTCAAGGTGGAGGCGATGAAGGGTCCTAATCCCGACTGCATGCAGTTCTCGGAGCTTGTGTTCTATCGCGGTTCTGAAAACGTCACGCGCCCATACGCGGGCATCGGCTTCTCGACGGAGAAGGACAGCACGGCCATTTCAGGGACGTTCAGCGCCACGGAAACGCCGTCCAATGTCGTTGATGGCGCTGTCAGCACCAAATGGTGCGACCAGCGCGGCAGCACAAAGGCAGCCGCCACCGACAGGGAACGCCTCTGGGTACGCATCGACTACGCCGTGCCCAAGTCTATCACGTCATACGCCTGGTACACGGCGAACGACAGGACTGCGCGAGATCCTTCCGCATGGCGTCTGCAGGGCAGCAATGACGGTGGCGCGACATGGACGGACCTCGACGTTCGGACGGGCTTCTCGGCAACGACTACGCGCCAGGTGCTTGCGGGCGAGTTCGCCTTGTCTGGCCCTGCGGGTTCGCTGGGAACGACTTCGCACGTTGTCGTGGAGCCGGGCGCCACGTTGCGCATCTCGGGAGGCGTCGTGCCCGCGACGGCCATCGAAAACAACGGCGGCACTGTGGAGCTGACGGACGGTGCGACGCTTTCGAGCAACGGAGGCATTCTGGACGGTGGCGTGTCGGGTGCGGGCGATGTTGAGGTGACGGGCGGCGATGTCACGCTCTACGGTACGCAGACCTACACCGGCGACACGCACGTCTCCGGGGGCACGCTCAACGTGGGCGCGGCGGCGAATCCGCTCCCGCGCGCCTTCGGCGGCAAATACTTCCGGCTCACGATCAAGCGTTCCAACGGCGGCGCATCCGGAAATTCCAGTAGCGGCTACGTTGCGACGGGCAACACGATACAGGCGTCGGAATTCCAGCTCTACAGCGAGGGGGGCGTCAACCTCTGCTCGAGCCTTGCCGAGGTGACCGCCGGGACGCCGGCTTATTCCCTCGCGGCGGGCAAGTTCGCCTGCGACCGCGTCCACGCCACAGGTTCCGGCGAAACCTACGCGAAGCTTTTCGACGGCAACACGGGGTCGAAGCTCTACACGTCCGAGGCGGTGGACGGTACGCCCGCAAGCTGGCATGTCGTCGTGATGCGCCTTGCGGACAACGCAGACCCTGTGACCGCCTACAACTTCTATACGGCCAACGACTACGTCCGCCGCAGCCCGACCAGTTGGAGCCTTGAAGGAAGCTACGACGGCGCGACGTGGGAAGTCCTCGATGAACGTTGGTGGGCACCCCACACGACGTTCACCGATAAATCGAAGTTCAGTGACTCTTCAATTAAGACGAAACCTTTTAACAACGGCGTAAACTACCAGTTCGAAACGGTCGCGCAGCCGACGTTCGGCGGCAAGTTCCTGCGCTTCAAGTTCAAGAAAACAGCGGGAACATCGGGGAATAGCGCGACGCTGAAGAATCTACAGATCTCCCAGTTGCTGGTGATCGACGCGCTCGGGAACAACGCCGCGAAGAATCTTGCCGAGGCGGCGAACAACACGGCGGCGACAGCCCTCGCGCCCGGATCGTTCACTTGCCCTGGAAACTACTACAACTCGAATAGAAGCGAAGGTCCGAAGTTCATCTTTGACGAGAGTCCTGACACGAAAATCTGCGCCGGCACGCTGGACGGAGCGGAGGCGAACTACAAGGTGTTCACGATGCGTCTGCCCGAAGACGCGGCGCCGGTCAAGGGGTATGTGTTCGTTACGGCGAACGACAGCCTCGGCCGCAGTCCGAGCGAATGGCTGGTGGAGGGCAGTTCTGACGGCGAGACGTGGACGACGCTTGACGAGCGCGCGGGCGTTGCGCAGCCGTACTGCCTCTTCACGGCGATGAACGCGGGGCATCCGTTCACGTTCACGTCCTTGGCTGTGGCGCAGGGACGCGCGGCCCTGTCGCCGGGGAGCTTGGTGACGGTTGATGCGGGTGCGACGCTGAACCTCAACGACGCGGAAGCGACGATCGGCGCGCTGCGCGTCGATTGCGCGGCGGGCGCGGGCACGATCAACTCGTTCCGTCCGGCGGCGGGTGGTACGCTCGAACTCGTGAACGTGCCGGATGTGACGACGCTTCGCAATTACGTGGTGCCGATTACGGTCACGGACGTTCAGGACGCGAAGAACCTCGGCAGCTGGACCGTGAAGGTCAACGGCTCGCAGCGTGGTGTGCGGGCGACATGTCGCGACGGAGGGATCGTGCTGCTGAACGGCGGCACCTACATCATCGTCCGGTAACCAACGGGCGAGACGCGCTCTTCTGGAGCCGCGCGATAGCGGATTTCCGTCCTTCGATCGAGCAGGAAGGGGAGCCTTCCGGAGATTTCCGCATGATGCAGGTGTAACCTTCGGATGTCTTGCGTGTAAACAGGGCGAGGTAAAACCGATTACGGAGGCATTGAAATGGGCATCGACCTGACCAATATAAACATATCGCTGGACCAGTTCAATGCTGCGTCCAGGGGCGAATACAACATCGGCCAGCTGAAGCTCAGCGAGGACGGCAATGGCGTTTACCGCTGCTCCGCCAGATGGGAAAAGTGCTTAACGACAACAGGCTGTCAATCATGTAACCTCGCCGCGTGGCATGCGTAAACAAAGTAGAGAGTAGATCAAGGAGGAACAAACGATGGCAGGAATCGATTTCTCAAAAGTGAACATTTCACTGCAGAAGTTCCAGGAGATTTCATCCGGGGAATACAATGCTGGTGAAGTGAGGCTGGCCGGGCAGGATTCGCTCGCCAAGATCAACAACCGCGTCCACTTCACGGGCTTGAACAAGACCTCGCTCACGCATGCCGAGGTCATCGCCATCAAGGACGCCTTCGTGAAGGCGCTTCGCGATGGCGGCTTGGGCGACGCAGAGATCAACGCCATCAGAGCGAAACTCGGTCTCGCTCCCTCCGGTGCGGTGGACACCAGCCTCAGGGAACGCAGTTTGAAACCGCTTTCGCGCCAGCAGATTCGCGACATCCTCGACCAGTACGCCGCCGTCCTGAACGTGCGCACGTCGGACGAACTGTACGCCAATGTGTCCGCAGCCACGCGGCAGACGCGCGAGGCGACCCGTCAAAACGTCAATGGCGAGCTTGACGGCAAACGCGCCACGGAGGTGAACATAGCGGTTGCCAGGTTCCAGTTGGTCGTCGCGGGCGACGTCGACTTCTTCAGCGGCGCCGACCGCACGGCTCTGCGCAACGAGGCGAAGCGTCAGCTTGAAGCCCTTTACGCCGGCTGCGCGAACAATCCTTCGGCGGACAAGTCGGCGAAGGTGTCCTGCACGCTGGCCGGCGGGCAGACCGTGGAGGTCGATACGGGAATGAGCGAGGCCGCATACGCCGATCGGCTCTACGCGATGATCGTGCGGCTTGATGACGAGGCCGATTCGGGGTGGCTGGGATTTAGAGTGAGGGACGAGTACCAGGCGCTCGATCCGCAGGGGCGCAGCGCATGGATAGACGGCCTTGCCAATCATCCGAAGCCGGACTTCTCCGCGCGCACCGTCGCCGTGATGCTTCTCCAGGGGAAGGGCGTTGCCGACTATGAGACGCTATCGCTCGTCAACAAGATGCCGCTTGAACGGGTCGCCGGCCTCCTCAAGACGCTGGAGTCCGGGCAGGAGCTGACCCACGACCAGATTTCAAACATCATGCGCCAGGGTGTGGACGAACAGGGCAACGGCGCGGATGGCGCGTATATCCCCGCCACTTCGCCGTCGCAGTACAACAAGGGCGTGCGGAGATTCCTCACCGGAAAGTCCGATTCTGCGCCTCCCGGGTTCAAACCCTTTGCGGACGCGGCGATTGCAGACCTGCGCAGCCGGTTCGGGGAGGGAATCGTTCCGGCGGACGTGAGTCTCAATCTGTTCATCGACAACGGCATATTCGGCCGCATCGTGCAGGTCGAAGGCGACGGGGACTTCGCAAAGAACGTTACGCGCGTCCGCGTGGACGACATCCGCGAGCCGTTCACACGGATGGCGCACGAGCAAGGCGCGCGCAAGACGCTCGCCCAGTTCATCCTGACTGTCGGAAGGGAGATAGATGCCCATGTGGACAACAAATCGGCGATCGCCAACGGCATTTTCAACAGCAATCCGACGCTGCTCGGGCGTCTTGCGGAATGTGCGAATCCCGCGGAGGTTGCCGGCATCCTGAACGGATTACGCGCAGACGTCGAGCGGTCGATCCGCAAGAACGTGGCCATCACCTACTACCGGAAGCAAGGCGGCTTCGAGGATCTCGTACGCAAGGCGCTTTCCGATGCGACTGGGATTCCGCCTTCTTCGTTCGGCAAGCATTCCCTTTCGAATTCGCGAATGACCGCGCTGGCCGTGCGCCTCGCGAGCAAGATCAACGACGGAGAGGTCGCGGCGGAAACCGATGAGGAGATAGGGGAGGCGTACCGCGAAGAGGCGCGCAAGTTCGCCGCCGAGCGCGCGGCTCTCCTTGCCAAGGTCGACGAGCTGTCCATTTCCGACGCAGCCAAGGCGGAACTGAAGATCTGGTTCCTTTCTCAGGACAAGGTGTCGTATGTCAATCTCGACGCCATCACCGCGGGCCTGCAGGACGTTACCGCCCGTGTCGGAGAGCTCGCGACCGCGCTCAAGCAGCAGCCGCAGCGGAAGGAAACGGTCTATCAGGCCATGCATAACCTCACAACGGCGGTCAATGCGCTCGCGCACACGCAGCTCGACGATCTGGAGGGCGAAGTGGGCGTTCCCGAACACAGGAACCTGACGACCGCCATCACCATTCTCGGATTCGACCGCTTCCCGGGCGTCAGGGACGACCTCGCGGATTTCCTGGCGCAGCCGGACGTAAAGGCGGAGATGGATGCGAATTACAAGTGCATTGCGCATGAGTTCTCGACGTACGGCGCGCCGAAGTACGACCAGGCCAACGCGGCGCTCGCGGACAACATCGCCGGCGGCAGGCCGGACGCCGCGTCCGGGCAGGCCATCGTGCAGGCGTGCCGCGACGCAGGGCTCACGGAGATCACGCCGGACGAGGCGGTCCAGCTCTTCACGTCCGGCAAGCCGCTCGCCGCCGCGCTGCGGGAGGCGCTCGTCGGCCTGCCCATCCTCGCGACGCCGCAGGTCCTGCGCCTGACCGTCGCGGGCGTGCTCAAGCACCATGCGGAGCAGATACGGGAAGGGCGTCCTGTGCCGAAACTTCAGGTGCCGCTTGCTCAGCGCAAGGAGGCGGTCATCAGCAAGATCGCCGGCGGTCAGGGTCCGGCCGCGCAGAAGGCGCGGCAGGTACTCGAGGCCAAGCTCGGCCCCGCGCCGGCTGATCCCGAGGCGCGGACATTCGGCGAAATCGCCCGCAACGTCAAGGTCCTCCTGTTGAAGGGCCTGCTGGTCGACCTCAAGAAGATCGCCAACGGCAAAGAAGGCATGTACACGTCGAAAGACCTAGAGCGCACCATCGTCATGCTCAATGGCGTCGGCCAGGCATCTAGGACTGACGCTACCACGGCACGCGACCAGTTCGCGAAGTTCGTGACCGGAAAGGCGGATGCGACATACGCCAGACTCAGCGCAACCGACAGGAAAAAGGCGGATCTCGCGATGGCCATGGCGGCGCAGACCTCCAAGAACGCCGTTTCCATGGGAACGGCCATCATGATGGATCCTCAGGGACGGGAGGTCGCGTTTACCCCCTGCGCGCCAGCCGGCATGAAGAAATTGTCTTGGTCCATGTCCATGGAGCTGAACGAGAACGGCGACCTGAAGGTCTCCTTGGTCGGAACAATGGAACCTGGATTCGTCCTTTTCAAGGACGGGGCAATCGAGATGTGCGGACCGGGGAGCACGTTCAAATACGCCGCCGACTTCACGTTCAAGGCGACGGAACTCGAGAGAATCTCCAAGCTCGACTTCTCGGAATACGACAGCACGGACCTCGACAACCTCATTGACAAGCAGAAGCCAGAGCAGACGTACGAAGGCGCGATCAACCGCATACAGGAGAAGTTCCGGCTAGACGTCGGCATCCACGTCGAACTGAAATCGAATTTTACGTGATTTCGTGTGTAACCTATTGGAGTTTCATGAGTAAACATGGCAAAGCAATCCTAAAAGGAGGAGAAAACCATGTCAAAGAACATCACAGCGGCGCAACTTGGCGCCAACCAGAGCGTCTACAAGATAGATGACTATCGCAATATGGTCAACTACGAGTCCGGGACCAACAAGGGCTACGTGCGCTTCACGCTGTCGAGCGACGGCAAGCTGAAGCTTGAGAAGTTCAACAACAAGATTGACGTGCCGCTCTCCTGGAGAAGCAACGTCAGCGCGGCGCACAACAAGTCGGTGCGCGCGAAGTTCCTCGCCGCCATGGAGCAAGACCTCAGGTACATGGGCGACGCCGGGAACACGATCCGGAATATGGTCCTTGCGCCCAAGAAGCCGGGCGAGGACGTCGAATCCCCCGGCAAGGCGCTTTCCCGCCGCGACGTCAAGGCCATACTGGACAAGTTTGACGCCCAGTTCAACACGGGCACGGGCCGTATCTGCATCCTGAAGAACTTCATGGATGCGGCCAAGATCGCATGCAATTTCCACGGCACTGACGAGGAGTTCGCCCGCGACTACCTGAAGACGGGCGACGTCGGCATCGACCACCGCTTCACCGACTACATCACCTCGAAGGAGGGCGAGGGCGTCGACGCCCTGCCGCAGCACCAGCGCATGGTCAAGAGCGAGGCGGAGTTCCGCCAGCTCCTGTTCCGCCTCGAGAACCTCGTTGACGACGCGAAGCAGCGCCTCAGCGTCGAGACGACGCTGAAATCCGTCGCGAAGACGCTTGCCAATGACGGCGGCGAATTCGGCGTGAGGTTCAGCGCCGACGCCGAGGGCAAGATCCGCGCCGCGCTCGTGAAGCTGCTCGACAAGGCCGCCGTGACGGACGTGGACCTCGGTTTCGGGACGAAGAACACGGCGCTTGAGATGTTCATCAAGAACGTGGTGCCGATCCTCGTCAAGGAGTGCGCGGCCAACATCAAGGACCTCCCGAACCAGAAGGATGAAGCCGCGATCGCGGCCGCGCTGGACGCCGAGCTCAACATCGACCGCGTCTTCTCCCTCGCGAAGGAGTTCATCGAGGGGGCGAAGGCGGAGGTCGAGGACATGCAGGACGTTCCGCAGGGTGGCGACGACATCGACAACTACATCGCCGGCATGAAGCAACTCTTCGAGGACCAGATGGCGACGGTGAAGCAGGTCGCCGTCTTCTGCGAGGCGCGGAAGGTGTTCGTCCTCAACATGAACGGCGGCAAGCAGACCAACCTCGCGCTCGCGAAGGAGGTCGGCAGCCTGACGCCGCAGTTCGTCAAGGAGGCCAAGCTCGACACGTACACCGCGAAATTCCTGAAGAGCCACTTCGCCAAGAGCGTCGGCGCCGTCGTGGAGAACGAGGGCAACTTCATGGAGAAGGCGAAGCAGGTGATCGAGAATGTCAAGATCGCCGGGCAGATCAACTACGGCGAGCGGTGGCAGACTAATCCCGACGCGAAGACACTCAAGGACGTCAAGCTGGCCGCCGGTGGCGACGTGCAGCATTTCCTCGGCGAAATGGGCAGGAAGACCGCCCAGATCGTGAACGAGAAGAAGGGCGGGCTTCCGCTCTACGAAAAACTGATGGGCCGCACCCTCACGGCGATCCTCAACCAGAAGATTCGCAACGCGGCCGACTCGAACGGCCTCGCGCGCATCCACATCGACAACGCAGCCTTCGGCGAGGTGGAGACACGCCTCCGGCGGACGGTCTACGCCTACTGCGAATTCCGTGACGGCAAGGGCGCGGTCATCGTGGAGAAGGCAGTGGACGCCTTCAGGCGCAAGCTCGACCGGCTCGCAAAGAAGGGTAACATCGACCAGCAGGCCTACAACATGCTGCTCACGGACTTCCAGAACCGCATGAAGACGGCGTTCAACAACGCGACGACGCGGTTCCTGGAGCGGACGCCCCAGTCTGCCGACATTGACCCCAAGGAAGCAAAGGAAGCCTCGCTGACGTTCCTGACAAACGCCTTGAACGAGGAGAAGGGCGAGGTTCTCGCGGACATGCACGAGCGCATCGCGACGATGGTCGTCACGCGCGGCCTCAACCAGGATGTCCGCAATGAGCTCATCGGCAAGATGGACGAGCGCATCGGCGAGTGCGCCGCCAAGCTGAAGGAGAAAGGCGTTGCGCCCAAGTTCGCGACGGACGACGCCACGATGGCCGAGGCGCTGAAGAAGCTCTACTACAAGGTGCTGGCCGACAAGTGCGGGAACAAGGCCATCGCCGGACAGCGCATCGGCGACAACCTCGTCGAGAACATAAAGGATGCGTTCTACTCGGCCGCCAAGGACCTTGTCGACAAGGCGAACAAGCTCGCGGACATCGTGGACGGCGAATGCAAGACGATGGCGGACGTGGCCGCCAGATCCCTGTTCGAGGCGCAGGCTTCGCGCCAGCACTACGCGAAGGATCTCCCGAAGAAGGAGTACGACGAGATGCAGGCCAGCCTCCGCGACGACCTGAAGACCGCGCTCCAGACCAAGACGGACGAGCTCAAGCGCAAGTACCTCCTGAACCCCGATGCATACACTAAGAAGGCCGTCGGCGATTTCAAGGCCGTCGGCGAGATCTTCGACCAGGTCGGCAAGGACGGCGTTTACACCCAGGACAGCGTGACACGCATCTTCAACGACATCGTCGACGCCCGCTACACGACCATGATGGCGTGGCTGTACAATCCGACCGGGCCCGAAGGCAAGGGGACGCTTGAAGGGGACATGGTCGCGAGCGAGATGCAGCGCCTTGCGGAGCCTGCAGCGGGCAAGGCGGGTGAATACGCCGCGAAACTCCCCAGGAACGAGCTGAACAACATCGTGGACGCGGCCGTGAAGACGGTTCTCGCCAATGCGGAGAAGTATGCGATCTCCTACACGACGGGCGGCAAGGCCACCTTCATGAAACGCATCGCGAAGGAGGTCCAGTCCATCGTCAACAAGCACGTCGAGGCGCAAGCGAAGTTCCGCGAGCAGTTCGTCAAGGACGCGCAGCCGTATCTCCAGAAGTACGTCGATTCGCTCAGGACCGAGAAGAAGGACGGAGTCCAGGTCGCGACGGACAAGATGAACGCCGTTCTCGACGAAATCAGCCGCCAGAAGGAGCCGCCGCCCGTCAAGGGCTTCGCGCTCGCCTTCGACGGAATGCTGCAGAAGCTCGTCAACGACCGCGTGGACATGAAGATGGACGAATTCCTCAAGTACTCCGCGAAGGTGACGGCCGCCTACGACAAGTGCATCCCCGCGTTCAACGAGGTAATGGACGCGCACCGCGCCGAACTCAAGGCCGCCGGCGCGACGGACGAGGACATGAAGTTCTTCGACGAGAAGCTCGCGCCGTTCATTCACAGCAGCCTCGAGACGGATCTCCAGAGGAACATCGACTCACCCCACGTGATGAACGGCGCGGCGGCCTACGGAAAGGTGATGGCCGACAGTTTCGCGCAGCAGTTCGTCACCGCGATCAAGGATGCGGACATGTCCAACAATACAAGCCTCATGACGATGCTTTCCGATCTGGACATGAAGGCGCTTTACGCTGACAACGACACCTTCAACGCGACGAAGAGCAATGTCGAGACGTGGATGAAGTCGCCCGCCGTGCAGAAGCTTGCAGTCGAGTTGCGCCAGGCCAAGATGACGCTCGCCGCCTGCGGAGAGACATCCATGTGCCAGGCTACGATCGACGCCCGCGCGAAGGTCGAAGAGTTCAAGAACGAGCTCCGGGCCGCACTCATGGGCCTCAAGACGACAATCCTGGAGAGCGCATTCGACGAAAAACAGGTCGCTCCGGCCCTGAACATCTTCAAGGTGTGGATTAAGCAGTACGAACTGCCCAATCTGAGGGTGTACGTCATGCCGGTCGGCGACATGTCGCTCGAGGAGGCCGCCGTGCACCACTTCACGGGACGCATCGCGGCGATGAAGCTGCAACTCTCCCAAAATCCCAACATGAAGGAGCCGCTTCTTTCCGCCGACTACATCAAGAGCTTCACCCAGTACCTGAACAAGATCGGCCGCGCGGCCATGTTCCGCGAACTCGAAGCCAGGCTCGTCAACGAACGCGCCACCGAGCTTGTCACAAAGCAGGGCAACTACGACACCTACAACTACGTAGAGCAGCATGGCGAAGACGACAACGCCGAACTGCGCAAGACGGTGACGGCGCAGAACATGAACGATCTGGTGAAAACGCTCACCAACTTGCTCGACCGCACCCGGCGCACGATGAGGGACATCGTCGTATCCCTCGAGGAGATGAAACGCTGGGGCGAGGTGATTGAGCGCGAGTTCAAGAACATGATCTCGGACGAATCCACCCGCCTCGCACAGCTCGACAAGTTCGCCCGTTCGCGCGTCTCCATGATGCTCTCGATCGATCTGGGCCGGGTAAGCGGCGACGTCGCCATTCAGAACTACGTCTCAAACGCGCTCAAGGAGTATTTGGGCAACAAAGACATCCAGGCGCAGGGGACTCTGAGCGAGAAGTTCATCAACAAGAAGAAAATCGACATCCCCGGTCTCGTCTCCCACCTGACCGATCTGACGACTTCAGCCGTGAAAGAGAGCGCCAACCAGCTAAAGAAGAACGCCATGCGCTCCGTCAAGTCGGGCGACACGCTTGAACCTCTGCCGGGGCCGAAGGATCTCATGGCGAAGTTCAAGGAAATAGCCAAGAGCACGGTCGAGTCCGTCGCGTCAGACAAGAAGAGCCCTCACGGGGCCGCGCTGCATGCGATCGCCAAGGAACTGGGAATCAAAAAGTAATCAGGAGAATGCCATGACATACGAAGAGCTCATCGAAGAAACTGGCGCCGAGATTGGCATCGAGGGGTTCACCCCCGATGCCGACGGCGTGTGCATTCTCGCCTCCGACATCGGCGAGATCGTGATCATGAACTGCAAGGAGGGCGCACACGAGCTGGTCCTCCTGAACGCGGCCGTCTCGGACGTGCCGCCGGACGCCAAGGCAGCGCTGCTCGAAGCGCTCAGCGCGAATCGGGGTTTCAAGGACACGAAGGGCGCCACGCTCTCGGTGGACCCCGAGACCAGGCGGTTCGAGCTTTCGCAGTACGCCGCCCTGGAAGACCTCGCCCCCGACAAGTTCGTGGCGATGGTCGAAGACTTCGCAACCACGCTCGTGCACGTGCGCGAAAAGCTAGACGGTGCCTCGCTCGCGGGTGCCGACGGGGAAAGTCTTACCGGCCTTGGCCTTGGCGACTTCATAAGGGTGTAGGCGCATGGCGTTCAAAGATGCATTGGTGTCGCTTGGCAAAGAACTCGGCCTGCCGCTCGAAATCGAGAACGGCAAGGCCGGGTTCGAGGCGTCGTTCGGCGACGACGGCGAAGAGCCGGTTTCGGTGGAGATTTCCGCAGACGGCGACGACGACTTCGTGGTCGTCTCCGCCGATCTCGGTGAATTGCCGTCCGACGACATCGAATCGCTGGCAACGCGGATGCTCGAGGCCAACCATCTTTTCGCCGGGACGGGAGGCTCGTCGCTTTCGATGGATGGCGACCGCGCGCTCCTCGAGCGCCGCGTGCGCCTGGATGTGTTCTCTCGCGGCGAGGGCGCAAATGTTATTTATCCTTTTATCGCTTCAGCAATATCTTTTAGGCATAACCTTTTCGACCGTTCTGTGTAAACAAGACATAAAAAGGACAAATTGATGTTGGTAAAAAAGAATCGGGGGAGCAAGAAGACGAATATTATATTGCCAGTTGTGGCGTTCATGTCCGTAATGTGCGCATGGGGCGCAAACCCCGACTGGCCGAACCTCGAAGAGGTGATCATCGCGACGAAATGCCACCTCGACGTGGGATATACCGCCACCGTGCCGGAATTGATGCGGAAGTACAGTACGACCGACCTCGACAACGCGTTCGCCTTGTTCGACTCGGACAAGGACAAACCCGCCGACCTTCGCGCCCGCTGGACGGTTCCCGCCTGGGCGATGGACGTGATGTTGGAGAGGGCGTCTCCCGGACGTCGGTCACGGCTGGAGGAGGCCATTCGCCAACGCCGCCTGATGTGGCACGCCTTCCCGTTCACCATCGAGACAGAGGCGTCTGACCTCGAGGAGCTGGTGCGCATGTTCGCGCTCGGCTCGGGCATCTCGCGTCGCTACGGCTTCGATCTTCCGCGATACGTCAAGCAAACCGACGTGCCGGATCAGGCGTGGGCGTTGCCGACAGTGCTCGTCCATGCGGGCGTGAAGTTTCTCCACATGGGCATCAACCCCGGCTGCAAGCAGAAGGAGTTTCTCGACAAACTTCCCGTGTTGAGCTGGTGGGAAGGGCCCGATGGCTCGCGCGTGCTGTTGGGATTCTCGTCGGGCTACGGCTGGATGGGCTGGGGCAGCCTCACGCCGCCAAAGGGCTGGCGCCACAAGACGTGGCTCGCCTACATGATGCGCAGCGACAACAAGGGGCCAATCTCGCCCAAGGACGCCGAGAAGATTCTCGAACGGGCCAAGGCCGAACTCCCCGGCGTGAAGGTGCGCTATGGCGACCCCGCCGAGTTCGCCGACGCCATCCTCGTGGAGGAGAGGGCAAATCCTACGCTTCCCGTCGTGCGCGGCGACATGCCGGATACCTGGATCCACGGACAGATGACGGCGCCCGAGGCGACGCGTCTGCACCGCCGCGTCAAGAGCGACTTGATTACGCTGGGCATCCTCGATACATCCCTGCGCGCGTTCGGGGTGAAGACCGATCCCGTCGCCGGAGAGCTTGAGCAGGGTTATCGTCAATCCTGCCTCTACTCGGAGCACACCTGGGGCTTCTCCTGCTACAGGGATAGGAAACGTTTTCAGGATCCCGATTGGCGTGAACGCTATGACAAGGGCGAGTTCAAGCACATCGACGACTCTTTCGACTATCACATGAAATATGCACGCCGCGCATACGCGATCGCGCAGGACGGAATCAAAAAGCGCATGGAGGCGCTTGCGCGGAGTGTCGACGTGGAAGGTCCGCGCGTCGTGGTGTTCAATCCGCTGCCGTATGCGCGCGACGCCGTGGTGGAGGTGGAGATACCGGAAGGCTATTCGCTACCCGGCGGCGTACGGGAGGGCTGCAAGGTAAAGTTCCTCGCGAAGGGCCTCCCTCCCGGCGGGTACAAGGCATTCCAGGTTATCCATCTAGATTATCTAGAAAATCTAGAACGTCTAGAGAATCTAGAAGTTCTACACGGCCAATCAAAGAAGCTTCGCCACTTCACGGTCAAGTTCGATCTCGAGAGGGGTGGCATTGCCTCGCTCGTCGAAAACGCGACGGGGCGCGAGCTCGTGAAGCAGGGCGGACACGCCCTCGGGCAGTTCCTGCACGAGCGGTTCAGCCAGAACGAGGTGCTGCGTTTCGTCGGGGCCTACAACCGCGCGCACCAGCGCAACATCAACAGCGATTTCGGAAAGGCCGGTCTGCCGCCGCCCGACAAGGTTCCCTACACGGCATTGACGCCGAAGAACTGGACGGCGAAGCACGTGCATACGGCACTCGGCGACGAGGTGACGCTCACGGCGGGCGACACGCTCGGTCTCGCGAAGGGCTACGAGATGCGCTTCTTCTTCCCCGATCATGCGGTGTGCGTGGATATTTCGTGGAAGGTGACGGAGAAGACGCCCGATCCGAGGCCGGAGGGCGGCTGGATTTGTCTGCCGTTCAATGTCGCCGAGCCGTCCTTCCGCGTCGGGCGCATCGGCGGCACGATCGATCCGGCGAGGGAGATCATCTTTGGCGCGAACCGCAATCTGATGTGTGTCGATCGTGCGATTACGGTGCGGAACGGCGCGACGGGAGCGGGCGTGGGCGTGGCGTCCGCGGACCTGCCGCTCTGGAGCCTCGGCAAGCCCGGCCTCTGGCGCTACGAGCCAGACTACGTGCCGTCCGAGCCGGAGGTGTTCGCGAACCTCTACAACAACCAATGGAACACGAACTTCCCGTTTTGGATTCCCGGGTCGTGGACCGCGACGCTAAGGGTTTATCCGGTGGCCGAAGGCGCGGATGAGGAGACGGCCGTTTTCACGCCCGCGTGGGAAATCCGCCAGCCGTGTGTCGCAGCATTCGCGGACAAAGAAAGATTTAACCATGTAGAACATGTAGAACGTGTAGAAAATCTACATGATCTACACGTTCTACACGGCCAAAATAATAAAGGCGGCATTGCCGTTTCGCGGAAGGGCGTGAGGGTGACGGCGTTCTGCCCCAATCCCGATGGCGTGGGCACCGTGCTGCGCGTGTGGGAACAGGCCGGAAAGGCCGGCGAGATTACGGTTATGCTGCCCAAGGGCTTGAAGGCGACTTCTGCTCAACCTGTGAATCTACGCGGGGAGCGGACCGGCGAACCGATTGCAATCAAGGATGGAACATTCTCGTTTGTCCTCGGCGCGTGGGCGCCAAAGAGTTTCGTCCTTTCCGGCGGTTTGGCGGACGTGACGGCCGTCGAGTCGTATCGCTTTTACCGCTTTGCCGTCGACATGACGGTCGGTGACGCACTGCAGATTTCCGAGGTGAAACTATTCAGCGGGGACTCCGACATAACGCGCTCGTGCGCGCGGGCATGGTATGAGGAAAAGACGTTTGCGCCGCAGTTCAAGGAGGAGTACAATCCCCTCAAGGCGGTGGACGGCGATCTCGGTACGAAATGGTACGACGAACGCGCAGCGGCGAGCCGGCGCGGCACGTTCGGCAAGGACGTGTGGGTCATACTCGAATACGCGAAGCCCGTTGCCGTGACGCGCTACGAGTGGTACACGGCGGACGACACCTCGTGCTATGTCAGGCGCAATCCTGCCGCATGGCGTCTGCAGGGGTCGAACGACGGAGAGCATTGGACGGATCTCGATGCCGTTGGATGCGCCGCGCCGCACACGTTCGACAAGACGCTCGCATATTCGCGCCGATTGGACATCCTGCGCACGTTGCCGGAAGATGCCGTCGTCTATCCAGTGGCGACTGGTGACGGACGCTACCTTGTTTCATACAAAGTCAATGGTACGACACTACACGAACTCGCCCCTGTGAAAGATAACGGGGAAAGGTAAAATAGATGAAAGCAAAAATAGTCATCCTTGTTACCGTGGTCGCCGCATTAACGGTTTGTGCTGCGGATGGCCTGATGGTCCACTCCATGCTCACGCGCGACGGGCGACGGATGGTGTCGAGGCTGGAAGGCGGCAAGCGCGTCTATTCGCTTGTGCCCACGAACCAGCTGCCGGCCAACCTACCACCGGTGCGCGAGTGGAAGCTCTACGGCATCAAGTCCGCACATACCGACATCGGCCTCACCAATCCGCAGTACATCCAGCGACACTGGACCGTGAGGCGCATCGACGAGGCGGCGCGTCTCATCGACGCCGACAAGCGGGTCGATTCCGATCCGGCCGCGTACCGCTATGTGATGGAAGGCGTGTGGTTCTGGGATAACTACCATCAGGACAAGGGGATGGACGCCGCCTGGCGCATTGTCACCAACTACATGGCGCGCGGGCGCATGGACGTGGGCGTGACGTGCGCGGGCAACCACACGCATCTCTACTCCGCGACGGAGATCGACCGCTCCACCCTCACGAAGCGTCTGCTGGAGCAGAAGTGGGGCATCCACACGCATACATTCTTCATGGCCGACAACCCCGGCCTCAGCTGCTCGCTGATCGATCCTTACGTCCGCGCCGGAATACGCAACTGCATCTTTTTGCCCAACCAGTGGAACCCCATCCGTTCGACCATTTGGAAGATGCGGAAGAAAATGCTCACGTCCAACCCCGACTACAACAATCCCGATCTTCAGGGCGGCGGCAGCCGGATCGCCGTTTCATACGACCTTGATCTCCCGATGGTGTTCCGTTGGAAAGCGCCGGGCGGTAAGGAGTCGTTGCTCGTCTGGTGCTCGACGCATTACGGACGCGGGTACGAGCGATTGGGATTGGATTGCAGGGTCAATCCGTCGTTCATTCCAGGGGCCGAGGCGCGCATGCCGGAGTTTCTGGAGATACTGGAGAGCAAGTACCCCTACGACGTGTGGCTCGCGGGCGTCTATTGCGACGACGAATGGCCGGGCACAGGTTTTGCGGACTTCGCGGCGAAGTGGAACGAGAAGTGGCTGTGGCCGCAGTTCCGCACGGTGGGACGCCTCGACGAGCCATTCGACCTTCTTGAGGAGAAGTTTG
>CADCOC010000005.1:0-60895 GCA_902802945.1 uncultured bacterium
GTTTGACCCCGCGTCGGTGCATGACTACAAGATTGCGGGCTCGCAGAACCAGTGGGGAACGGGTACGGCGTATGGACTGAACGTGTACGGAACGTTTACCCCGATCAGCACGACGTTCTACGGCTGCACGATGATGAACGGCTCGACGATCGACCTGTCGGGGAAGACCGGAGTTTGGTCCGTCCAGTCCTCGATTCCGAATGCGGCCAACAACTATGGCCTTACGGCGGCTCAGCAAACGGCGCGCAAGACCGTCTCCTTCGCCGACAACGCGACGGTCAAGATCAAGCTTGGTGAAAGGAAAGTCAAAACCGGCGACAAGATCGTTGACTGGACGGGCAAGACGCCGGCGAATCTCGCCACGCTCAGGTTCACGAGCGCCGCTGGCGAAAACTTTGGCGTATCCAAGAAGGACGACGGCCTGTATATCACGCGCGGCTTCATGATCCTTGTGCGATAGTGCAGATGCGGAATGATGAATTACGAAAGGCTGAAAACAATGAAGGCTGCAAAGACTTGCTGTTGTACGCTTGTTGTCACTTTCTGCGCGGCGGCGGCATTGCCGGCTTTCGCGGGCCAGAACCTGATCGTGAACGGGGCGTTCGAGGACGAAGGCACGTACATGCCGCGTATCAGTTCCCGCGCGAACGGAACGTATGCATACTATTCCGACGGACAGGGTTTCAACGCCTCGCCGTGGACGTTCACCGGAACGGCTGGACTGTGTGTCAGCAATTCCGCGTTCCTTGGTGGCATCTACGGTTACGACATCGGCACGTATGCCATGTTCCTTCGTCAGACGGCCACGGCGCAGCAGATGTTCAATGTGACAGAGACAGGATGCTACCGCCTTTCGCTCAAGTACTGGGCGTGGCAAGGCAATGTTGGGGCGCATGCCACGACAGTCCAGTTGATCCACGGTTCGGACACCGTGACGCTTGGGACCCTCTCGCCAAGCATCTCCAACGGAATGGTGTACCAGTTCGATTTCGTGACGAACATCACCGAGGTCGGTTCCTACACGCTGAAGCTCTCGCAGTCGGCGAGCGGCAGCGACGGCGGCAACACCTTCGACGAGATCAAGTTCATGCGCGTCGGGGGCGTGAACCTCTTGAAGAACCCTGGCTTCGAGGAAGGCTCTATCTCCGGCAGCAACTACACGCGCATCGGTGGAAGCGGCTATTCCAACCCCTACTGGACCGGCGGCGCCGTGCCGAACGCCAACAACTGGATTTGCCTTTGCGGGTACAACAACATGAGCGGATTCTTCAACCACACCTACTGGAATCCCGGCAAATATGCGCTTGCCGTCCGCAATACGGCGGCGACCGACACTTCGCTTGCGCAGCAGGAGATAACCTTTGACGAGCCGGGGCTCTACCGCGTGTCGTTCGCGTATCTTGGATGGGTTGACACACGTGAGCATCTTTCCACCGAAGTGCGCCTCGCCCATGGCGCGACGACAAACGTGATCGGCGCAATCGACCATGCAGACGCGCGCTGGGGCAAGGCGCTCGCCTGTACCTGCTACGCCGAAATCACGGAAGCGGGAACGTACGCCCTCCAGTTCACCATACCCGGCAACACGGCGGTTACAACCGCAAATATCATCGACAACGTGGTCGTAAACCGCTGTGGCTCCCAGAATCTCATCCAGAACGGCTCGTTCGACGCGGGCGGCGGAATGGTCGGCAACTACATCAAGAGCACCGAATCCAACTTTTCCAATCCACATTGGACAGGGACGAGGGCCGACACATTCGGCCTTGCGGTGCCTGGCAAGGGTTTCCATATCAACGCCATGGCCCCGCACGTCATGGGAAAGTATTCCCTGTACTTCCGCAAGTCTGGACTTTCCGCCTGGCAGAGTTTCAATGTCTCCGAGGCGGGCTTCTACCATCTGTCGTTCGTCCACTGGGGCTGGAACAATGGCGGAATTCCCACCGAAGTGAAGGTGCTGCAGGTGAAGGACGGCGGTGCGACGACGAAGGTGTGCGGAAACGCGGAGTTTTCGCCGGTTGGCACGGACAGTAGCGTCTACTACGAGGTGTCGCAGTTCAACGGTCTTGTGTACATCCCCGAGGCGGGCGAGTGCGTTCTCTCGTTCACAACCCGCACGGGCTACGGCGACGCTTACGCCACGCTCATCGACAGCGTGTCGTTCGTGAAGTACGACGCGGACGAGTTCGCGGCGGGCTACGATGCGCCGATCGCCGTTGACATGCTGCCGTTTTCGTCGGACGGAAGCGTCACCGTACCGCACGCCGTGTATGCGGAACGGGCCGTCGTGGAGAGCGGACAGGTCGTGAAGATGGGTGCGCACGTCCATGCCGCATACAATCCTGCGTTCATGCGGAACGACGGCATGATCGTCATGGACGAGTTGAAAGTCGATACGCAGTTTTCGACGGATACACATTTCAGCGGCATCTATTCCAAGGCGTCCACCGGTACGCTGCGAACGGGGAAGGTGATTGACGCAATGTCGATATCGGTGGTCAACAATCCGCGCCTCCGGCTCCATGCGCTTGCGGGAACGGCGAAGTATGTCGTTGGTGCGGGCGGCTTCTCGTTCCTGAACAACCGCAGGCTTGGCGCGAACTGCAACCCATACTATGCAGTCGAAGGTGCGGTGAGGATTGATCCGTACGCCGACTATGCTGTGTGGGAGAATCCGTATATCAACAACAACCAGTCGATTTGGGTGTTTGCGAACGGCACGCTCACGCTTGGCACGACCGACTACGACGATCCCACAGTGCCAAGGACGATCACGTTCAAGGGCGGCATTGGAGGTTACGCGGGTGGCGTCGTGAATGTGGAGGGCATCGGCACGGTCGTGTTCAACTCGACGAGCAATGACGGTTTCGCCGCCGCGCTGAACGTGAAGGATTCGGCGACGCTGCTTCTGAAGGATGGTGCGCACACGGGTTCGGGAACGCTTTCGGTGAAATCCGGCGCGACGCTCAAGTTCGAGACTTCGCAGACGCTTTCTTCGGGCTTTTCCGTCGCGTGCGAGGCGGGTGCGATACTTGATTTCGACGTGTCGCGTCTCGGCGCGGACGCGGCGGCGGCGACGCTCGGCGGCTTCACGCCGCCGGAGAGCGGGCGCGTGACGGTGAAGGTGCGCGGGCGCGAGGGTGGCGGCGCGCGGAAGCTGCTCACTAACCTGCCCGAAGGCGTGACGAAGGCGAACTTCGCGCTCGACCGGACGGGACTTCCAGGCAACGCCTCGCTTACGGTACAGGACGGCGACCTCCTCATCCGACCCTGCGGCTTCATGATGATCGTGAAGTGAGTGGTTCGTGGTTAGTGATTAGTGGCTAGTGGTTAGTTGTTAGTGGTTAGTATGAGAAAACATCTGGATATGAGTAAGCGCATTTGCACCTTGTTGTTGTACGCTTGTTGTCTTTCCCTCCCTGCCGAGGAGACGAGCATTCTCCTCTTCGGGCACAGCTTCGGCGTGGACTCGACGGAGCACCTGCCCACGCTTCTCGACGCCGCCGGGGTGAGGACCGTTCGCCTGGGGCGTTTCGTGAAGGCCAACTGCTCGCTCGAAGAACACTACAACTTCTTTGCCGCCGACGCGCTGAACTCGAACTACACCTACTACGAGTGCGCCCCCGGATCGACCACGTGGCAGACGCGCAGCCTGACGGTGAAGCAGGTGGTTTCCGAACGTACGTGGGACTACGTGATCTTCCAGAACAGCCTCGAGAACGAAGGACGCTACGAGACCGCCCAGCCGTATCTGAACAACCTCGTCGCCTACGTGCGCTCGCGTTCGCAGGAGCTGTTCGGACGCGAACCGGTTGTCTGCTGGAATCTCTTCTGGCCGATCTCGAAGCTCGCGGAAGACGGTTCAAACTCCACGCTCACGTATCGCCTGAGCTTCTACGGGAACAGCTCGCAGAAGGCGTGGGAGGCGTATGTGAAGGCCACGCGTCAGCTGATGGCGGATACGGGCATGACGAACATCGTGCCGACTGGCGCGGCGCTTATGAACCTCCGTGCGTCTCCGCTCAACACGGCCGCGATGAACGAGTTCACCCGCGACAAGTACCACCTCTCCGAGGGCGTGGGACGCTACACCGCCGCATGTGCGCTCTTCGAGTATTTCATCGCTCCGAAGTACGGCGTGAGCGTACTGGGCAATTCGCTGCGTCTGCCGAGCCTTGCGCAGCCGGTGACGGACGCCAACGCCGGAACGCTCCAGCAGTGCGCCGTGGACGCCGCAAGGAATCCGTTTGCGCATGCGCGTTCCGGAATGTCCGCGGAATGGCTCCGGGAGGACGCGTTCGCACAGAGCCTGACGGGGCAGTGGGTGTTCCCCGTCGAGTACGCAGGTGGCACAGCCGCGATCGAGGGCGTGAACGCATACGAGCCTGACGTGGCGGCGGACGGACGCTATGTGCATCTTTTGGCGACGATGCGCTTCGACGAAGAGTGGACAGACTTGGACTACCTGGGCGACGCGAAGGCGGCTATTCGCCTTGGAAGCGGCGGACAGCTTCAGCTCTACACGCGCGTCGCCGACGAGAAGACGTGGGTCGACGTGACGGGCGCCACATGCGAGACGAACCGCGCGTACACGGTTTCGTTCACACTTGATTGTTCGAACCGTACCTACACCGCCGCCGTGACGGCGGACGGCGTTCGCCATCCGCTCTGTGGCAGCGCGGGCCCCGTCTTCGCCTTTGCCAACGGCACGGATGCGCCCGTGGGAGAGGTGTCCTTTGTCGGCCTCGGCGCGGTGAGCTCCCTGCGAGGATCGTTCGGCGACAGAAAAGACGGAATGATCCTTCTCCTCCGTTGACATTCGCTTTCCCCCGCACGAGGGCGCGGATTTTGGTATAATACGCGCCGATGGAAAACGAAGAGCGCAGAATCAAGGTGCCCACTACGGGCGTGTGTGACTTTCCGAGCCTGATACTCGGGGGTAAGGGAAAGTATGTCGACAAGACGGAACTGCTGTACCAACTTGCGAACGATGCGGACCAGCAGCGAACGCCCCGTGACGCTCGTCGGTATCAACTTCAACCCGAAGAAGCGCAACATCGACATGCCGATCATCGAGAAAGTGTAAAATGTAAAGTGCAAAGTTGGAACTGATGAATGATGGGATGGAAACGATGAAGATTGTAAAGACTTGTTGTTGTACGCTTGTCGTCTTACTTTGCGTGGCGGTGCAGGGCACTGCGGCGGAGCCGATCCCCGCGTTCATCATGGGGCAGAACATCGAGCATACGCGTTCTCACGCTTCCCCCGGCCTGCCAAGCACAGGTGCGTCTCACCTGCAAGTGACAGACTGATATGATATTGCATGTTCATAGAAATTTCAGAGATACCCAAATGAAAGGTAAATAAAAATGAAAGAGAAAGTCCTTGTGGTTTTGTCCGCAGTTACGGTGGTTTGCTTCGCTGCGGGCGTCCCTTGCGGAAACGTTGCGTTCCGCGAGGTGGTGCGCGGGCCGGATGCGCAGGCCGTTTCGATCACGACGAACGCGGCCGGCCATGCGGTTCTGGATTTCGGCAAGCACCAGTTCGGCTGGCTTGAGGTGGACGTGAAAAAGCCCGGTCCCTACAAGATCGTCTGGGGCGAGCTGCTGGACGAGAAGGGGTCGGTGCAGACGGGACGCCGCTACATACGGTCTGAAGGCAGAATCCGCTGCGCCACGACCGAGGGCGTGTTCGACGGCGTCGGCACGCAGCGCATTCCGTACACGACCGGAAACGGCAACGCGTATTTCATGGGGAACCGCATCACGCGGGACTACATGGTGAAGAAGGAACTTCCGAAGTTTGGGGTGGTGATGCCGTTCAGGTGGGCGGAAATCGTGGAGCTGCCGTTCCCCGTCGCGCCGGACACCGTGCGCCAGGTACCGATCTACTATCCGTACGACATGGCGGAGTCTCGTTTCGACAGCGACAGCGAGGCCCTCAACCGCGTGTACGGCTTCTGCAAGCACTCCATCCGCGCCACCACCTTCACCGGGCTTTTCATCGACGGCGACCGCGAGCGCTGGCCGTACGAGGCCGACAGCTACATCACGCAGCTGAGCACGTACGCCATGACGTCAGACTACTCCCTCGCCCGCAAGATGGTGGACCATCTGCGGGACAACTCTACCTGGCCCACGGAATGGAAGCAGTTCTTCATCCGCATGTGCCATGCCGACTGGATGTACACGGGCCGTCCCGACCGCATCGCCGCCCACTACGCGGCCATGAAGACGCAGAAGCTCTGGTTGAATTTCGCCCGAGAGGACGGGCTGCTTGTCACCGGGACGAAGGAGGCGGAAGCCAAGGGCGCGAAGGATATCGTCGATTGGGCCAAGTGTTACCGAGACGGGTTCGATTTCCGCCCCGTGAACGCCGTCGTCAACGCCCTCCACTACCGGAACCTCGTGGAGATGTCCGAGATGGCCGCGGCCATCGGCAGGCAGGACGACGCCCGCACGTTCGCCGAACGCGCGCGCAAGGTGCGCGCCTCGTTCATCAAGGCGTTCGTGGATCCCGCAAGCGGGCTTGTCTGGGATGGCGAGGGGTCGAAGCATCTCACCGTACACGCCAATGCGATGGCGATTGCGTGCGGGGTGCTCTCGGGACGGGAGGCGTCCGCGCCGGCGGACTTCATCGTGAAGAAGGGGATGCGGTGCAGCACCTACATGTCGCAGTTCGTGCTCGAGGCGCTGTTCATGGCGGGTCGGTCCGACGAGGCGTTCAAGCTCATGACCACCGACGGTCCGCGCGGCTGGATGCAGATGATGAAACTCGGCGCGACGGTCTCGATGGAGTTCTGGGACCTGACGCTCAAGGAACCCGGGCGGGTACCGGACATGAACCACGCCTGGTCCACCGCGCCGCTGAACGTCACGGTGCGTCATCTGCTGGGCGTGACGCCGCTGAAGCCGGGATTCGAGGAAATCCGTTTCGCGCCGCAGTTCGGTCCGCTTACGCGCCTATCCGCCGCAGTGCCCACCGCTCGCGGCGCATTTACCGTTGACGCGCGCCGAGAAGGCGGACGCTGGACGGTCGACCTTGTCACGCCCGCGCCGGTGAAGGTGGTGACCGACGGAGTCGAACGTTCTCTTCCAGCAGGTAGCCACCGCATTTGTTTTTTCGGGGTCAGCGCAGGGGTATGTGTCGGCGCATGATGAGTATAATGAAGCCGTTCAGCGCCCGGATGCTGGTCAAATCGGCGTGCGGGCGTTGAGGACGGAGTTGGAGTGCGCGTGGGTGATGGCGAGGGCGAGGGCGTCGGCCGCGTCGTTCTGGGGGAGCTCGTCGAGCGCGAGGAGCGTCTTGACCATGCGCTGAATCTGGATTTTCTCCGCGAGGCCGTTGCCGCACACCGCCATCTTCACGCGGCGCGGCTCGTACTCGTACACGGGCACGTGGGCTTCCGCCGCCGCCACGATCACGGCACCGCGCGCCTCGCCGAGGACGAGCATCGTGCCGGCGTTCTTGCCGTAGATGACGCTTTCGATGGAGAGGACGTCCGGCGCGTAGCCCGCGATCAGCTCCGCAACGCGCGCGTGGATCGCGCGGAGGCAGTCCGAAAGCGGCAACTTCGGGTCGTTCTTGATGCGTCCCGCCTCGAGTGCGCGCATCCGCGAGCCCTCCACGGAGAGCACGCCGTAGCCGCTCGAGCGGAGCGAGGTGTCGATGCCGAGAATGATCATGGCGCGAACTCGATGATGCGGGCGTCTTCGGATTCGCCGAGCGTGAAGCGCACGTGGCGGGCGGCGGCGGGGATGAGGTCGCCCGCGCGGTCGGGCCATTCCACGAACAGCACCGCGCCGCGCGCGAGGTAGTCCTCCCAGCCGATCGACAGCACGTCGTCCGCGTCGTGGAGGCGGTAGAGGTCCATGTGGACGAGCAGGACGCGTTCGGTGGGATGTTCCACCACGAGGCAGAAGGTGGGGCTCGTCACGGGACGTTTCGCGCCGAGTGCGGCGGCGACGCCCTGCGTGAAGGTGGTCTTGCCCGCGCCGAGGTCGCCTTCGAGGCACACCACGTCGCCGGGCTTCAGTTCGGCGGCGAACGCCTTCGCCACCTCCCATGTTTCCTCGACGCCGTTCACGTCGTAGCGCGCATTCATTTCAGCCATCCTCCGTCGGCGAGTTCCTGGAAAAAGAGCGGGAGGTATTCGGGCGCGAACGCGGACATGTGCGGGAGGCGGATGAGTCCGGGCAGGTCCGCCGCGAGCGGGGAGTCCGCCGTGAGCGGTTCTTGCTTGAACACATCGAGATACGCGCCCGCGATGCGGCGGCGGCGGAGCGCGTCCGCAAGCGCCGCCTCGTCCACCGCGTTGCCGCGTCCCACGTTCACGAGCACGGCGCGGCGCGGGAGGGCGGCGAGGACGCGGCGGTTCACGAGGTTGTCCGTGCCCGTGTCGGACGGCAACGCCACGACAAGCCAGTCGGCCGTCTTGAGCGCGGGCAGGAGGTCGCCGACGTTGCGTCGGCGGATGCCCGTTACCGAGACGCCAAGCGCCTCGAGACGTGCGCCGATTGTGCGTCCGATCTTGCCGTAGCCGAGAATCACCGCGTGCGTGCCGGCGACGCGCGAGCAGAAGGGCGACATCTCGCCGCGCGGCCAGAGCGCGCCTTCGCGTTGGAAGTCGTAGGCGCGGTAGAGTCCGCGCGCGTGGGCGAAGATGCACGCGAGCACGGTCTCGCACATGAGCTGTCCGTGGAACGCGCCGTTCACGCGCGTGACGCCGGGCGGCATCTCCGCGTCGGTCGGGAGCAGTTCGCGTCCGGCGGCCGGCGTGGCAAGCACGCGCAGACGCGGCGCGCGGGCGAACCAGGCCTTGTCGAAGTTCCAGCAGATTGCGTGCGTCGCCTCCGGAAGCGCGCGCAAAAACGCGCGTTCGCTGCGCACGACGACGAGCCGCGAGCCGCAATGGGAGGGCGAGCGTCCCCGCAAGCTGCAACGGGAGGGCGATCGTCCTCGCGAGCCGCCAGAAATCAAACGCGCGAGCGCGGCCTCGCTCCGCGCGTTCAGGCGGAACACGCCGATTGGCCAGTTCAGCCAGACGAGATAAGTGTTCTTTTTAGACATTTCGCGTGCTTTCTTTTCATAGGGCGCAATCGACATTATAGCAAAATACGGTGCAGACTGCGAGACTAGAAGGCGGCGGTAAAATGGATTCATAAAAATCCCCATTGACATAATGAACCATAAAAGGTACAATTAAAAGCGACACGCCATGAAAGACATCATTGAAACTGACGAATGCTATGAGTTCCGCGCCCTTCTGACAGATGAAGAGAGTGCGGAATATCGGCGCATACGTTTAATGCTCAACAGGGACGGCCGGCTTGAATACCCGTGGGGCGAGAAGGTCGAGGGCGAAGTCAACACTTTTCGCGATCCGCATACGCAGGGGCGGCAATGCCAGATTCTTCTATGCATACGATGACGGAACGGCTGTCTGGATTCTGAATGGCTACGAAAAGAAGACCGATGGCATACCGAAGCGCGAACTCAAACGCGCACGGCGTTTGAAAAGGAAGTACGGACTATGAAAGAAAAGCCGATGAGCAAAGAGGAACTTGCCGCTCTCAAAGAGCGGCTTGCGAAGCGCACACGCGAGGAAATGGAACGCGAATGGGCGGACCCGAAGTTTCGCGAGGACTACGCGGCCTGGGAGCGCGAGTACAGGGCCACTGTAGCATTGTACCGGGCTCGGCAGGAAGCGAACCTCACGCAAGCCGAACTTGCCAAGCGCATGAAGATCCCGCGCGCCAACGTCTCGCGCATCGAGAACGGTCAGAATGTTACTTTCGCCACCTTCGCCCGTTATCTTCGTGCGTGTGGGTTTGACTTCTCGCTGCGCATATTCCCAATGGGCAAGGCCAAGAGGGATACCATCAATGCCGGCGCATTTGCACTAGCGTAGTTTTTATTGGGGTTTTGGAGTGGTTGTGGGAGGTGGATTCGAACCACCGAAGGCGTAAGCCAGCAGATTTACAGTCTGCCCTCGTTGACCGCTTGAGTATCCCACAACATGGTGCTCGGGGCGGGACTCGAACCCGCAAGGATCGCTCCACATGCACCTCAAGCATGCGTGTCTGCCAATTTCACCACCCGAGCGAGGCGTGAAAACGGCGAATATGATACCAAAATCCCCGTGGCTCCGCAAGGGGGGATTTTCAGTTTGCAAAATTTTTTTAGAAAAGTCAAAATGCCCCCTTGCATGGGGGCGGAGGTTTTGATATACTACTCGCGTTTTCACCTCTATGGGCTCATCGTTCATCGGTTAGGACCTCGGACTGTCGATCCGAAGAGGGGAGTTCGATTCTCCCTGAGCCCGCCATTTCAAACGCCGAAAGGCGTTTTTTTGTTTCTAGGGGTCAGAAGGGCGGTTGTATATGGTATAATATGCCGCATGGAAAAACTCAAGATGGCTATGGTCGGCGGTGGCGCCGGCGCCTTTATCGGCAAAGTTCATCGCGCTGCGGCGCGGTTCAACGGCGATGTGGAACTTGTGGCGGGCGCGTTCAGCTCGGATCCCGCGCGCAGTCGGGAACATGGGATTCGCCTTGGCCTAGACCCCTCGCGCGCGTACGGCACGTGGCAGGAGATGGTGGATGGCGAGGCGGCGCGTCCGGCCGGCGAGCGCGCCGATTTCGTCAGCGTCTGCACGCCGCCTGATTCGCATCTTGAAATCGCAAAGGCGTGTCTTGAGGCGGGTTTCCATGTGATGTGCGAGAAGCCGCTCGCGCGCAACGCCGCAGAGGCTGAGGAGCTGGCCGCATGCGTGGCGCACACGCGGCGTGTATTCGGCCTCATGCATCCGTACGTTGGATATCCGATGGTGAAGCTCGCGCGCGACCTCGTGGCGCGCGGGGACCTCGGCCGCGTGGCAAAGGTCGTGGTGCAGTACCCGCAGGGGTCGTACCGCCGCATCGACTGGACGAAGCCGCTCACCCGCCGCCAGAAATGGCAGCGCGATCCGCGCGTACACGGCATTTCCGGTTGCATATCCGACATCGGCGTTCATGCCGCCAATCTCCTTGAATACGTGACGGGACTCAAGATCCGCGCGGTGCTGAGTCACCTCGCGCGCTTCACGCACGGCGCGCTGGACGACGACGGCGCGGCGTTCCTCCGTCTTGAAAAGGGCGCGGACGGACTCCTGCTCGCCTCGAAGATCGCGACTGGCGAGGGCAACGGACTGCGCATCCGCGTGTACGGCGAGAAGAAAGGCCTCTTCTGGTGCCAGGAAGCACCCGAGACGCTGACCCTGGCAAGTCCGTTCGCGCCTGCGGAGACGTGGAGCCGCGGCGCCCCATACGTGGCCGAGGTTTCGGCCGCTGCGGCGCGCGCAACGCACCTGCCGGCATTCCACCCGGAGGGACTGCACGAGGCGTTCGCGAACAACTACCGCAACTTCTGCGACACCATACGCGCGCGGCGCGAGCGGCGTCGTCCCACCGAACTTGAACTTGATTTCCCCGACGTGCAGGCGGGCGTGCGCGGCATGCGGTTCGTTGAGGCGATGGTCGCCTCCGCGCGCGACGGCAACACGTGGAAGACAGTATCAACCGAAAGGAGCAAAAAATGAGCCACTTAACGCGAAGGACGTTCATCGGCACGACGGCCGGGGCCTTCTTCATCCCCGCGCGGACGCTGTTCGGACAGGAGCTGCCGCGCAAGCAGCTGCGTCTTGCCGTTGTCGGCGCGTGCGGCATCGGTGGCATGACGAGCGGCGAGCTGCGCAAGGCGGGCGCCACCGTGGCGGCGCTCTGCGACGTCAACTCCGCAAGACTCGCCGGTGCGGCGAAGCGCTACCCCGGCATTCCCACGTACATGGACTGGCGCGAGCTGTTCAAGCACCACAAAGATTTCGACGCGGTGGCGGTGTGCACGCCTGACCACACGCACGCGATCGTGGGTCTCCATGCGATGCGGCTCGGCAAGCACGTCTACATCCAAAAGCCGCTCGCTCATTCCTACGAGGAGTGCCAGATGCTCATGGCGGAGCAGAAGCGCACGGGCGTGGTGGCGCAGATGGGCAACCAGCACCATCCGCACGGCAAGGCGTTCAAGGTCCTGCTGGAGACGGGACTGATCGGCGACGTGACGGAGGTGGTGTGCTGGACGGACCGTCCGGGACGCTTCTGGCCGCCCGCGCCGAAGAGCTACCCGACCGCGGGCAAGTACGACCGCGGCTTCACGAAGGAGTCATGGGACGTCTGGCTTGGACCTTGCGCCGAGCATCCCTGCTCGCCGCTCATAGCGCCGTTCAAGTGGCGCGGGTGGTGGGACTACGGCACGGGGGCGATTGGCGACATGGCGATCCACAACGCCGACCCGGCGTTCGAGATTCTCGGCTGGAAAGCACCCATCGCGGTGAAGGGAATCTGCGACGAGCCGGTGGTGGCGGCGTTTCCGGGCAGCGCCAAGATCGAGATGACGTTCGCGCCTACGCCGAAGTGCCAGCGCACGGTGAAGTTCACGTGGATGAACTCCAGCCAGACGCCGCCGATGCCGGCGGGAGTCCATCCCAAATATACGTTCGGCGACAACGGCCTCATGTTCATCGGCACGAAGGGCGTCTTCAACGGCGTGGTGTGGGGCGGGAAAACCCCGATCGTCATCGCCGCCGCAGGTCATGCGTGGAACGACGAGACGAAGGCGATGCAGCGTGCGGGGGTAGAGGCCGTGAAAGGACTTTCCTACCACAACCACTACAAGGAGTTCGTGGATGCGGCGAAGGCCGGCACGCCAGAGGCGTGCGCCAGCAAGATGTCGTACGCGGCACCGTTCACGCAGGCACTCCTCGTGGGCGCGATCGGCCTGCGTTTCCCCAACCGCGAGCTGCACTTCGACCCGGTGTCGGCCCGCTTCACGGACTGCCCAGAAGCAAACGAGTTCCTGAAGGCGCCGTCGCGCGGCGCGTTCTCAATGAAAGATTTTACCTAACCGCAACCATAAGAAAAGGATAAAGGAAATGAAGAATAAAATAAAATCAACGGCACGCGCACGAGTTGCGCTCGTCACAGTGGCTGCGCTGTTCACGGCTTGTGCGGCCTTTGCCAACGGTTCGCGCTGCGGACGCGTTGCGCTGCACACGTGGCTGACCACGGCGGAGTTCAAGGACATCTCCGTCACCGCGCCCGACGGCAAGGTTCTGTGGAGCGGCCTGCCCGATCCGGCCACGAGCGCCGTGGGCAATGAGGGCAAGTGGACGGTCGAAGGCGGCGTGATCCGCCAGACGAACGAGTCCGCCACGTCGGGCGGCACGCTCGTGTTCGGCGACCCCGCGTGGGGCGACTACACGTTCAAGGCGAAGGCGCGGAAGCTTTCTGGCAAGGAGGGGTTCATCCTCCACGTGCGCGAGCGCTCGCCCGAGCAGTGCATCTACGCGAACTACGGCGGCTGGTTCAACAAGCAGCACGGCGTCGAGACGAAGGGCAGCTACGACTTCGCGACGCCGATGCGCAAGAACTGCAACACGCCGATCGAGACCGGGCGCTGGTACGACCTCGAAATGACGTGCGTCGGCGAGAAGGTCACGATGAAGCTGGACGGCCAGACCCTCTTCGCCTCGGTGGACGTGCCGGAGATCACGTTCGACGACACGGGCATGAACACGATCACCGTGGACGCGGGCAAGGCGCGCTTCCCGGTTTCCGAGGACATGTGGGGCATCTTCTTCGAGGACATCGACCTTTCCCTCGACGGCGGCGTGTACGCGGAGCTTGTCCGCAACCGCAGCTTCGAGGACGGCCCGGTCAACTTCCGCCGGCAGAGCACGATCGGCTTTTGGAGCACGGTGGGCCGTGCGACGATCGAGCTCGACTCGTCGAAGCCCATCTCCGAGAAGAACCGCCACTGCGGCCGCGTCGAGGCGCTGCCGGGCGGCGGCGTAGCGAACGACGGCTACTTCGGCATCGCCGTGAAGGACGGCGCGCAGTACCGTCTCTCCGTGGCCTTGCGCGGCGACGTGAAGGGTCCGATCGAGGTGGCGCTCCAGTCCCTCGGCAAGACGCTCGCCACGGGCGCGATCGGCGGCATCGGCCCCGAGTGGAAGACCTACAGCCTCACGCTGACCGCGACGGGGACAGACCCCGACGCGAAGCTCGTGTTCCGCGCCACGAACGGCGGCACGTTCTACATGGACTGCGTCTCCCTTTTCCCCTGCGACACCTACGCGAAGAGCGGTCTCTTCCGCAAGGACCTCATGGAGCGCCTCGCCGCGCTCAAGCCGAGCTTCGTGCGCTTCCCCGGCGGCTGCTGGGTGGAGGGCAACACGATGGCCGAGGCGTACCGCTGGAAGCAGACGATCGGCAACGTGTGGGACCGCCGCACGCAGTGGAACCTCTGGGGCTACTGGAGCGCGAACGGTGTCGGCTTCCACGAGTACCTCCAGCTCTGCGAGGACCTCGGCGCGAAGGCGCTCTTCTGCATCAACTGCGGCATGAGCCACAGGGAGACGGTGCCGATGGAAAAGATGGGCGAGTTCGTGCAGGACGCGCTTGACTGCATCGAGTACGCGAACGGCCCGGCCACGTCGAAGTGGGGCGCGGTGCGCGCGGCGAACGGACACCCCGCGCCGTTCAATCTCCAGTACATCGAGATCGGCAACGAGAACGGCGGCCCGAAGTACCACGAGCGCTACGCCCTCATGCACGACGCGATCCAGGCGAAGTACCCCGAGATCAAGATCGTGTCCGACGAGTGGCACGGTCCGGTGAAGGGGCGTCCGCAGCACATTCGCGACGAGCACTACTACAGGTCTCCCGACTGGTTCATGACGACCGGCGCGAAGATGTACGACTCCTATCCGCGCGGCGAGTTCGAGGTGTTCGTGGGCGAGTACGCCGTCACGCAGGACGTCGGCCGCTGGGGCGAGCTCCGCGCCGCGATCGGCGAGGCGGCGTTCATGTGCGCCCTCGAGCGCAACGCGGACGTGGTGAAGCTCGCCGCTTACGCGCCGCTCTTCGCGAACGCGAAGCACACCGCGTGGAAGCCCAACCTCATCTATCCGATGACCGACGGCAACTTCGTGAACCCCAGCTGGAACGTGCAGAAGCTCTTCGGCGAAAACAAGGGATGCGAGGTGCTCGCGTTCGAGCAGACGTCGCGCTGGATGAAGACGAAGATGAAGGACGGCCAGGCGTGCCGCGCGGTCCAGTTCTCGGCCGTGCGCGATGCGGACGGCTCCGTGGTCGTAAAGGCCGTGAACTGCTCGGAAGAGCCGCAGCCGCTCACGCTCGCGCTCGCCGGGAAGAAGATCGCGCAGGCGCGGAAGACGTGGTTCACGGGACCCGGCGCGCGCGCCAGCAACTCGCCGCTCGCCCGCGAGGCGCTCAAGGAGGCCTCCGGCACCGCCGCGGTCAAGGACGGCGTGGTGGCGGAGACGCTTCCCCCGCTGTCTCTCACGGTCTTCCGCGTCAGATAACATCCCACATCAAAAAAAAGGTGCTGCTCAAGTGGGGAAACCTTCCGCACCTGATGCGCGCCGGGCGCGCGTTGGTTTCGATCCGGCTTGACGGGAATGCCGTGCACTGGAAACTTCATTTCCGTGTAACCTTCTGCCTCATGGCGTGTAAACAGGACAAAGAAAACAGGAAGGAGCAAAACAATGGCTATCACAGTAGATCATATCGCCGACGTCTCGTTCGCGAACCACTTCCTCCAGGGGGAGGCGCCCGTGAACGGGAAGATCACCGTCATGGGCAGCACGACCAACGGCAACACGTTCAACGTCAGGTTTGACGACGGCAAGGTGAACGTCCGCTTCGCAAGCGGCAACTTCTTCACGAACATGTTCCGCGGCAAGACCCTTTCGCGCCTCACGCAGACGCTCCAGGCGCAGTACGACAACTGGCTCGACGCGCAGGCCATAATCGAGGCTCAGCGGGCGACGGAGGCGAGGATCACCGGCGGCTACAAGGACAACCCCAACGCCGGCAAGGTCGCCTCCGTGGTAGATGAGTTCAAGGCGGTGCTCGCAAAGGCCAATCCGCCGAATCTTGCCAAACTCAACTGGCAGCTTGACCAAGTTGCCAAGGTTGCCGCTCTCCGCAACACCCTCACGCGGGTGGAACTGGGATCCGACTGCGAAGAGAAGATCAAATTGGCCAACCTGGCCATCCACGTCAAAGACAACGCGAAAGACCTCGACGAACACGGCAAGAAGGGCTACATCCTGCAGACGATCGACTCCGTCATCGACGGTTTCCTCCAGGTTGCCGCGCAGATGACCGACAAGACGAAGCAGGTCCCCGAGTTCATGTACGTCTTCAACGGCGGCTGCATGGAGGCGAAGAGCGGCAATATCCAGACTTGGCTCTCCCGCCAGGCCGGCATCACCAATGTCGCGCACTCCGACGAGTCGAAAGACCTCGCGTACAGCATCAACGCCGAGTTCAAGTGTATCGCAGATGAGGTCCGCGAGCCGTACATTAAGGAGGCCCGCAAGTCCTGCGAGGCGGAGATTCGCGCCGAATGCGCCAAGCAGGGCATCACCGACGAGGAGATAATCGAAGAGACCATCGAGACCAAAGTCCAGCAGATCATCAATACCAAGGACGACGAGATTAAGCCGAAGATCCGCACGGCGCTCGAGACGTACGGCAAGTTCGCCCTCTACGAGGCCCTCGTCGGCGCGAAGCGTCCGATGACGGAAATCTCCAAGGACGAGGAGACAGAGGTGTGGACCGTCACGAAGCTCGTGGACGCGAAGGGCGAACCGATCATGAAGCCCGTCTCGGCATACGACATCGACAACATCTTCTCAAAGATGGTCGACATGTACATGGAGGAAGCCGTGACGATGGGGATGGTCGTCAACGAGACGCGCACTGCCGAGAACATCACCTTCGCTTCCCGGGCGGACTTCCGCGGCAACGCCGTCGTCGCCCTCGCCGAGAAGTATGTCGCCGGAGAAGTCGACAAGGCCGAACTCGCCCGTCTCGTCAAGGCGGAGATTCCCTTTGCGGCCGAAATCCCGGAGGACAAGTTCGCCGAGTGCCTCGAAACGGCCCTGGGCGAAATCACGGCCCTCAAGCACGACGACCCCGTCGTGGCCAGGAAACAGTTCTTCAACTTCGTGCGCCACTACGCGAACGCAGCCTACTTCGACAAGACGAACGACCTTGGACGCCTCGTCCACATCCTCGCGAGCCGCACTGCCATGCTTGCCGATCCCGAGAAGAACTTCCTCGCGAACATCGACGGAATGGCGACCCGCTGCGCCCAGATGATGCGCAACGCCTACCCAGACAACAGCGTCAAGGTCGTACGAGTCAAGTCATATATCGTCACGGCGCTCAAGTCTCTGGCCCGGCAAAGCTTTCAGGGCAATGCTGAAAACAAGTTCGCCAAGGAATGCAAGATGGTCTTAGGCCGCCTCGCCCCCAACGGCGTCCTTTTCTCGGACAACGTAATCTACGACCTTGGCCACCGCGCCGCAGGCGCAGCTGAAGGGTATCTGTACGAAGACCTGGACCTCCTCCATAAGATGATACAGAAATTCAACAACGCCCGGATGAACTGGTATATGTGACAAGGGTGAACGGGCGGCAAGGAGAAATGTGACATGGAAATCATTGTACAAGACGCTGTTTCCGCCCTTGCCGCGCATGTCGGGATTCCCCTCGACCTGCGCGGCGGCTCCTGCGAGCTCCTCGTCGGGGACCAGCCGTTCTCCATCAGCCACGACGCCGCGCTGGAGCGCCTTGTCGTCTCCGCCCTCGTGGCGGACGATCTGCCGCCAGCTCCGTCGCGCCAGCTTGTCTGCGACCTTCTGAACCTCGGCTTCGGGATGATGCTGGAAGGGAGTGGGAGTCCGGCCGTCGCGCGCGACCCCGAGACGGGGTTCCTCGCCGCGTTCGCGATCTTCCCGCTCGCCACGCTCTCCCCGGCGGAGTTCCCCGAAGCCTTCGACAAGTTCGCGGCGTTCGCGACGGCCCTTGCCGACCGCCTCGACGCGGAGCGCGCCGGTATGTCGGTCACGCCGGAAGGCGAGCCTCCCGCCGACGGAGAGCCCCCGGCCTTCGCCCCCGGCCTCATCTCCGTCTAGGCCAAGGTTCTAAACGCGGTCGCCATTTGCCGTCCAAAGTCCAAAGTCCTAAATCCTTTGTCTTCAGTCTTTCGTCCTTTGTCCTCCCGGCGTAAAAAGTGTATAATAATGCCGTTCTGCCTCAATCGGAGAGGCGACTGTAACCTTTGATCGTCTCGCGTGTAAACAAGATGAAAAGTTAAAAGGAGACAATCCATGCCGGTACAAAACGTGAACATCAACAACGTGTCGATGGACTACTTCCTTCGCGGCACCGAAGCCGCGAAGCCGAAGAATGCGCCACAGGTGCCGCAAGAGGCGCAGGCGGACGCGAACGCGGTGGTTGCGCCGGAGTTGGAGGCCGCCGGCAAGATGGTGTCCCAGCTGGATGTTCTGCTCATGAAGGCCGCCAAGAACTCGACGAAGAGCCTCAGCGGGAAGCAGGTTGAGAAGAGGCTTCAGAAACTCGTGAGCGATGGCGCGTTGAGCGCCGATTCGCTCAAGCTCCTCGCCAAGACGGCCGATACGGCCAAGATGACGCTCAAGGCGCTTGACAAGTTCACCGGCAGCCAGCTCGCGGAGGCGTTCGACAAGAATGGGGCGTTCAACGCGTCGACCAAGGTCGGCAAGGCGATCGCCGCAGCCGTCAAGTCGCAGCAGGTTCTCTCCGACCTCCTTGCACAGCTCGGCAACAGCCTGGACGTGATGTCCCGCCACGAGGAGGAGATGCTGCAGGCGAATCCGCAGTTCAAGGGCGTGGACGCGGAGCTCTTCAACGAGGTGAACGACCTCCGGCAGCTCTGCGACCGCCGGGCGACGGAGATCAACCACCTCGCCTATCAGATGAAGGACTTCGCGGTGCATCTGGCGGCCAACGGGAAGAACGCGGATCCCAACGTCAAGGCCATCCTCAAGGCCAAGGTCGACGAGCTGCTGCCGCGTCAGGCGCTGGCGATGCACGGCACGGCGGACGCGCTTGCAACCGTGAACGAGGAGGTGTCCAGCAAGCTGCGCCCGCTCGCGGAGAGGATCGACGCCTTCCGGCGCAACCCCTCGGCCACCATCGGTACGGACGAGTTCAACGCGCTGCAAAGCGACATCGAAAAGATGAAGGCGGCGCTGACGGACATCCGCAAGAACGGCATCGCCGTCGCAGGCGGGAAGATGGTGGTCGCGAAGGACATCATGAAAGCCCTCGAGAAGGGTGTCGCCAAGGCCGAGGAACTCTTCAGGACCGCCCGCCACGAGGTCATGCAGAAGGTTATCGCCAACTACGTCGAAACCGCGAAATCGGTGCTTAGGGAGGACGCCGGCTACGAACGCGATTACGGCCAGGTTGACAAGGCGCACAGCAATGCGCTTAAATGCCGCGACGCCGTCTTTAAAGCAATGGACACCCTCGCCGAGGCCGTAAAGGATCACTCCAAAACGCTGAAAGAGATCAACGATCTCTACGCGGACTTGTGCAACAAGTGTGAGAGTCTGATGGCTGCGGCCAATAAAGCAAAGCGGGTGGACACCCCGTCAGCCGCTCGGCTCAACAAGCTGTTCGGACGTCTCAAAGCCGCCGGGACGGTGGTCAAAGGCCTCAAACAGATTATCGCCGGCATGCACGGCGACGACCGGTTCTTCACCGGCGCGGAGGCGATGGCGGTGTTCAAGGGGAAGGTCTCCGTCTCGTCGGTCGTCGAAGCCCGCGCGCGCGGGCTTCAGGATTCCGACGTCGATCCCGCGAACGAGGACGCCAACATTGTCTCGAAGCGCCTGCTCGGCTCTGGTTCGGCAGGCTCTGTGTACGAGCTGACGCGCAGCGACGGTAAGCAAGTCGTATTCAAGGGCGAGTCGGAGAGCCGTACGGGGCTTGCCTCCCTCGCGGCTGGCGCTGCCAAGAACTACGCCCCGGAACAGACGATCGTGAACCTCAACTTCGCCTCCAAGAAGGCTGCCGTCGCGCTTGGCATGGGCGACATGATCGTCAACTACTCGGCGGGATCGCACAATGGCGTGTTCGGCTTCTACATGGAGAAGGCGAAGGGCGTGACGCCCGATTCGCTGCGCTTTGAGGATCCACCCTCTTCGCCCGAGACCGGGATGTCGATGAAGGACTTCAAAAGCCTGCCTAAAAACGAGCAAAGCAAAGTCCTCGCCGACATCAAGCGCGAACTCAACCGCCTGCAGTGGCTTGACCTCGTGACCGGGCAGGCCGACCGCCACGGGCGCAACTACTTCGTCCACGTTGACGTGAAGACGCACAAGGTCACCGTCAAAGGCATCGACAATGACGCCGGCTACTCGCAGTACCGCACCGGCGCGGTGAAGTTCACCTTCGACAAGAACCGTACCCAAACCTTCAAGGCGAAGCTCAAAAATTTGGCCAAGGAAATCGACTCGGGCCACATTGAAGAAGAGTGTGGACATCTGCTCACCGATCCCGGCATCAGCGCCGACGAAAACGGTTGCCTCACGGTAGACGCTTCAAAGATAAAGAACAAGGCCATCATCTACGTGATCAGGGACGTGACGGGCGTGAAGACCGTTGCCGTGCCGGACAAGATCGACAGCGAGACCTACAACGCCCTCATGGAACTGAAGGAGGGTCTGAAGCGCAACGCCTACCTCGACTCCATCCGCCCGCGCCTTTCGGAGGGCAGCTACAACGCGGCCGTCAGTCGCCTCGACGACGTGATTGCCTACGCCGAACGGCTCAAGGACAAAGACAAGGTCATCGAGGGGGCGGGCTGGCAGGATGTGCAGGAGGAGCCCGTCCAGACTGGCAAGGTGCCCATCCAGAAATGGGACGGGAGGGTGAAAAACGTCGGCGGCGACATCGAAAATTACGTCCACTTTCTTACCTGTCCGTCCTACTTCGCCCGCGACCAGTTCACCAAGTTCTTTGGCTGAGAAGGAAATTGTTTGGTAAAATAAACGCCATGTCCCCCTCCCTGCACCTTCATGCAGGTGAGAAAAAAGAAAGGAACAAAATGAAGTCATTGAGATTGGCCTTGTCGGCATGTACCGTCCTTATGGCGGAAGCCGCGACAGCGGCGGATTCCGCGCGACTGGCGATAATCCCCGCGCCGCGTGAGATGTCCGTGACCGGCGGCGAATGTGCCGCGAAATGCAAACCGAAGTTCGAGCAGGTGGCGTCCATCACGCCGGAGGGCTACGAGCTGTCGGTCAAGAAGGACGGCGTGACGATCCGCAGCTCCGACGCGGCGGGCGCGTTCTACGCGAAGATGACGCTCGCGCAGCTGAAGTCGCCGGGGAAGAAGACCCTCCCGTGCGTGGAGATCAAGGACGCGCCGCAGTACAAGTGGCGCGGGCTCCTCGTCGACGACTGCCGCCACTTCTTCGGCAAGGAGAAGATCAAGCGCGTGATCGACGTCATGTCGCAGCACAAGATGAACCGCCTCCACTGGCACCTCACCGACGACCAGGGATGGCGTCTTGACATTCCCGGCTACCCGGAACTCGCGCGCCATGCATCCGTCCGTGCGGCGAGCGCGAAGCACGGGACGCGTCCGCACGTGAACATGAAGGACTACTCGCACCTCCTCAACGGCGAGAAGTACGGTCCGTTCTTCTACACCGAGGCGGATATCAAGGAAATCCTCGCGTACGCGGCGGAACGCCACGTCGTCATCATTCCTGAGATCGAGTTGCCGGGCCACGTCTATGCCGCGCTCTCGGCCTATCCAGAACTCGCGTGTTTCCCCGAGCGTCTGAAGGGCAAGGGACCGCTCTGTGCGTGGGGAATCGAGAAAGACGTCCTCTGCATCGGTAACGACAAGGCGGTGAAGTTCATGGAGGATGTCCTCGACTACGTGTGCAAGCTCTTCCCCGGAGACGTCGTACACATCGGCGGCGACGAGTGTCCGCAAGACCGCTGGAAGACGTGTCCGAAATGCCAGGCCCGCATGAAGAAGGAGGGTATCGCCGACGTCCATGGCCTGCAGCCGTGGATCACTCGCCACTTCGTCAAGTTCCTCGCGGCGCGCGGACGGCGTCCCATCGGCTGGGACGAGTACCTCCTCGGCGACGTTCCGAAGAGCGCGATCGGCATGAGCTGGCGCGCGGGCGGTGGCGGTGCCGGACACAAATTCCTCACGCCTCTTGAATGCGTCAAGCGTGGACACGACCTCGTGATGACGCCCCGCACGCACTGTTACATCGACTATGGACAGGGCCTCAAGGACGATCCGTTCCAGTACATCGGCGGCAAGGTCACGCTCGAGAAATGCCATTCGTTCAATCCGTGCGAGGGTATCCCGCCGGAGCTTCGCGGGCACATCCTCGGCGGACAGGGCAACAACTGGTCCGAATATACCTGGAACGAGTACGACCTCGACTGGAAGATGTGGCCGCGTTCGTGCGCCCTCGCAGAGGCGGTGTGGACTGGTGACAGCAAACCTGACTTCGCAAATTTCCGCGCTCGCATGGAGACGCACAGGAAGCGTCTTATCGCCCAGGGCGTCAACTGCGCACCGCTGGAGTAAGACGATGCGCGGCCACGCTCTCGGCCCGCTTGTAGCCGGGCTTGCGTTTGCAGTCCTCCCCGCTGCCGAAACGGCGGCGGGATGGAATGCCAATCCGCTTTCATGGACATACGACGCGGAGTCCAATGTGCTGCGGACCGACGGTACTTCGCCGTTCGCGGTGGCGGATGCGCCGCTCGCGGAGGATGTCAGCGTCGAGGCGGATGTGCGTCCCGAGGGCGCGGGCACGAACGGATGGGCGACGCTGGGCGTCGCAATCCACGACGACGACCGGAACTTCTGGCACGTCGCGCTCGTGAGGTCGCCGCCAGAGGAAGGCCCAGAACGCCACACTTTCGAGATGTGCGAAATGCGCGACGGGGTGTGGCTCTCGCAGGGTATTGACAAGCTCAAGTGTCTGCGGCGCGTACACAAAGGCACATGGAAGTACGGCGAGACGTACGACATGTCCCTTCGGCTCGATCCTACGGCGCATGTGATTTTCGGCGTGATCAAGAACTCCGCAGGGGAAACGTTGTTCTCGTGCGCGTACGAGCTTCCAGCGGCGGCTCGGCGGGACGCCTCGCCCCACCGTAAGGCGGTAGTGCGCGGCCGGCCGGCATTTCATTCCACCGGCTCGTTCTGCGGCTCGTTCATCGCACCCAACTTCATGTACGCTTCTTTCGTGAAGGAGAAGCGCGAGATCCCCGCATACACGAGCAACAGTTTCCTCGCTGACGTCAAGGACAAGGCGACGGGATTCTTCCGCGTGGTGGAGAAGGACGGACGCTGGCGCGTGATCGATCCGCTTGGAAGGGGCATGGTGCTGCTCGGCGTCGACCACGTGAAGTACCAGGGGCACTACAGCCAGCGCACGAAGCGCAGCGTCCACCATGAGGTGAACAAGCGGAAGTTCCCGAACAAGGTTGACTGGGAGGAGGATACGCTCGCCCGCCTGAAGAAGTGGGGCTTCAACCTCCTCGGCGCAGGATGCGATCCTGCGCTCAAGCACAGGGGACTCGTCCACACCGTGTTTCTCTCCATCGGCGACGGGTTGTGCTGGAACCCGGAGCGTCCCGACCTCTACATCTGCCCCAACGAACACCGTCCCTGCTCCGCGTTCCCAAACGTGTTCCATCCGCAGTTCGCGGCGTGGGCGGACTGGAAGGCGCGCACCGGGTGCGCGCCGCATCGCGACGATCCGTGGCTCTTTGGATACTTCATCGACAACGAGCTCGCGTGGTGGGGACGCGGACGCCGCGACACCGGGCTCTTTGACGCCGTTTCAAAACTCCCCGATACGCACAGCGCGAAGGTTGCCCAGAAGAAGTTCCTCGCGGATCGCGGCGTGAAGGGTGCACCGTCCGTCGACGACAAGCTGGCGTTCCTGAAACTCGCGGCGGACATCTACTTCCGCGTGTCGAGCGAGGCGATACGCCGCCACGATCCAAACCACATCGTGATGGGCGCGCGCTTCGCCGGACTCGGCGGCGCGCATCCAGTCGTCTGGGAGATTTCCGGCAAGTACTGCGACCTCGTGACGTTCAACGTCTATCCGTGGGCGGACATCGACAGAAACGTCGTGACGATGAATCGTTCCGTGAACGCCGAACGCGTGGCTGATGCGTTCACGCGCCAGTACGGTTACGTCAAGAAGCCGATGCTCATCACGGAGTGGAGTTTCCCCGCGCTCGACTCTGGGCTACCCTGCACGGAAGGCGCGGGACAGCGCTTCCGCACGCAGCGCGAACGCACGCAGGCGACGGAGCTCTTCGCGCGGACAATGCTGTCGCTTCCGTTCCTAGTCGGCTACGACTACTTCATGTGGGTGGACGAGCCGGCCGAGGGCATCAGCGACGCCTTTCCGGAGGATTCCAACTACGGACTCATCAACCTTCAAGGCGACGCCTATCCCGAGATCACGAAGATGTTCACGCGCCTCCACAGAGAGGTCGCCTCCGGTGCGAAGATCGCGATGCCCGCCGAACGCCCTGCGCCGAAGAAGGAAGGCATGACGGCAAGCGAATTTCTTGCACGTTTCGGGGTGGCGGACGTCTCGTCCGCAAACAGCGTCGCGTTCCGTCGCGACGGCGACGCATACGAACTTTCCAACGGCGCGGGACTCGTCCTATGCGGCAAAATCGGAGGCAGGTACATGTTCGACAGCGTCTCGCTCAAGGGGAGCGAACTCGGCAGCTATACGGGGATGCTGAATGACCGCGTTGGCGGCAAGTTGATGTGGCACGACGCGACGCGCGTGAGAGGCGCGGGGTGGGACGCGGGGTGGAAGCCGTTTGTAAACGGCACGGGGACGTTGATCGTTACGTCCGTGGGCGATTGCGCGAACGGAGGGAAGTTCTTGCTGAAGCATGCGATCACACTGTATCCGGACAGGCCGTTTTTCCTCTGCGAGCTTGTGGAGGCGAAGAACATTGGCGGCGTGCCGATCGATGTGGAGGCATTCTATTTCAGGGAGTACGCGCCGTACTTCGCGGACAAGCTCGCGATGAAGATCAAGCGCGTGCCGAACCTCTGGAAGGCCCCGATGCGCGACGCGTGGTTCAGGAAGTCGGACGGGGCGTACTACGGCGGCGTATCGTTCGCGCCGCTCGCCACGCTCTTCCAGTACCACATCATGGACGGTGGGCGCAGCCAGCACCCGGACGCGAGATTCTCACCGGAGGAAAAACTCGTCCTCGCGCCCGGTGAATCGTATCGCCCCGATGGGAAGATGTGGATGCTTGCGATATGCGGACTTGACGGCGTCGATGGCTGGCGCAGAGTTATTGATATTTGTGATTTGTGAACAATGTTGACAATGAAGATTTGTGAACAATACTCGATAGTATGTTCAAGTTGTTTTTGAGTGAAGACCAAGAGGTAGGGCGAGCTTTACGCCGGGCTTCGACATTGCGGCGTTTCCAATCAGCACCATCTCCGAGAGGCGTCCGGCCCAGGAGAAGGAACTGGTGGTCGTAACGCCCTTCAGACAGGCGTTGATGTATTCGTGCCAGTGCGAGGGCACCTTGCCCACCTTCGGCAGCGCGGGTGCCGCGCCGCCGTTCTTGAGCACGATGGCCGGGGGCTTGTCGTAGTGGACCGAGAGGAGCCAGCCTTCGGTTCCTTCCACCACGCGGCCTTGCAGGGGCTGCTTGCCAATTGAGCTTTTCGCGAACAGTTCCTTAAACTCCGGACGCGGCAGGTAGTTCGCGGGCGTCTTCGCCGTGATCTTAGGATCCGCGAGGTTGCCGTCGCACCACTCGATCGGGAACGGCTTGCCGCCGGACGCCGCGCAGCCGGGCATCTCCCACGTGATGTGCGACATGCGCGGCCAGAACTGCGTGCGCAGCGGCTCCGGCTCCACGGGCACTTCGGCGGTGACGGACGTGGGACCGGCCGTGCCGAGACCGAGTCCGATCCAGACGGGGCTGAGCAAGTGGAGACCGAGGTCGCCGAGCCACGACGTGCCGAAGTCGCGCCAGAAGCGCCATTTACCGGGATGGTAGACTTTCGGCACATACGGACGGAACGGCGCGCCGTCGAGCCATGTCTTCCAGTTGAGCGTTTTCGGTATCGGCGCCTCAGCGAGCGGCCACGTGTGGTCGGCCGTGGTGTGTCCGCCGCGGTTCGAAAATATCCAGACGTGCTTCAGCTCGCCGATGAGTCCGCTCTTCAGGAACGCGACGGTCTGGCGGTCGCACGGCCATGCGGCGATCTGCGTGCCCAGCTGCGTTACGGCCTTCTTCTCGGCGGCGAGCTTCTCGATCTTACGGCAGTCGGCGAGGTCGTGGCAGAGGGGTTTTTGTCCGTAGACGTTGAGTCCGCGCGCGAGCGCGTCGAGGACGTACCCGGCGTGCGAGTGGTCGGGCGTGGAGACGTTGGTCGAGTCGATGCGGTTACCCTCCTTCTCGAACATCTCGTGCGCGTTGCGGTAGACGCGCGCGTCCGGGCAGAGCTTTTTGGCGCGGGCGAGGTAGTTCGCGTCCACGTCGCAGAGCGCGGTGATGTGGATGTGAGGGTGGCTGCGGAGTCCGTTGAGGTCGCCGAGCGCCATGTTGCCCGTGCCGACGCAAGCGTGCGAGAGCAGGGAGTTGGGGCTGCGGCGCGAGACGACCGCCGGGAATCCGGCGAACGGGACGAGTCCGGCGGCGGCCGTGGCGGATGCGAGAAACGATCGGCGAGTTGTTTTCATTGGTTGTTCCTTAGGGGTGATTTTAAAGTCCGTGTAGAACATGTAGATCATGTAGATTCTGTAGAATATCTACATGCATGTTGAAAGGTTTTGCAACTGGTTCTATGTGACGAGATACTCATTTTTGTTTAGAGAAATGCTCAAGGGTGGCGCGGAGCGGATAGTCGTTGGCGCCGATGACTTTGTTGCGGATGAGCACGTTGAATCCCTTCAGCGTGCCATCGATGTACCTTTTGTTTGCTGCAAGTTTGTCCGGCGGAAGTGTCTTCAGCCAGGCGTCGTATCCGGCGCAGAGCGACTGTGCGGCCTTCAGGTATTCGGGCTTCTTCGAGTAGGAGAGCACTTCGAGGATGCCGTTGACGTTCTTTGTATCGGGAACCTTCACGTCGATCTTGGCGAAGAGCGCGGCGGCGGTCTGTTCGCGGAGGGCGCGCACGTCCTCTTCCTTCGCGGACATCTCCGAGTGCGTGGTGTTGTCCCAGCGCGAGGGGATTTCGCGGATCCAGATGTTGCGGAAGGGGACGGGGTCGCCGTGGTCCTGGAGCATCCACGGAAGTTTCGCGGCGTGCTGCCGCAGCGGGATGCGCACGCGGTGCGTGGCCATGCCCTCGAGTTCCCAGGCGTCCTGCACGAGCACGCCGTTGTGGAGCACGGTGACGGTGCCGGGGTGGAGGACCTTGCCGTCCTTCCAAATGGGCTGGTGGAAGATGATGTCGTACGTCTGCCACATGCCGGCGGGGCGGCTGGCGTTGACGAGGGGCGGGTTCTGCGCGTAGACCGAGGCCGCGATGCCGTCAGGGTAGTTGCGCTCGACGTCCGCGGAGGGGTCGGGGTCGTAGGAGTTGAGGATCTGGATTTCGTACCGGCCCATCGGGATCACGCCCGAGTTGCCGCCGAGCTGTCCGTGCTTCTTCGCGTCCGCGACGGGGCTGAGCCATTCGACGTGGAACTGGGCGTCGCCGAACGCGCGCCGCGTGCAGGCGAGGCCGGAGCCGGGCGTGCAGACGAACAGCCCGTCCTTCACGCGCCACTTCGTGGGGTTGCCCTTTCTGTCGCACCAGTTCTCGTCCACGCTCTTCTGGGTGCCGTCGAAGAGGACGATCGCGTCGGACGGTGGCTTGCCGGGAGGCGTCTCGACCTGCTTGGGGTAGGGGCGGTTGAAGTCATGCACGGCCCAGGCGTGCTTGGCGTCGGGCGTGTCGCCGTAGAGCCCGAAGATGCCGCGTTCGCCGGCGGCGGAGGAGAACACGACGCACAAAAGCGCCGCAGAGGCGAGGAGTGTATTTTTCATTATTATCCTTCAGGTATGACTTATTCGCTGTGTGCGTCTATTATGCCATATCCTCTTATCTGGCACAAGAGGGAAAATAGTCATGCGGGCGTTGTCCAACGCGATACCGCTCGTAGCCTTGACGGCGAAAAGCGAATGCGTGTATAATATACGCCGTTCAGGGGCTAGGTGTCCTTGGAGAGTGTAAAGTTTTGACTTCATAAAACAAAGGTAGCACAGAATGAGCGTTAACAAACTGATGGCACTTGCTGCGGCAGTGGGCATGATGGTGGCGTTGTCGTCGTATGCCGACGCAACGGCTCTTTCGGTGTCGCTGAGCGGCGACACGTTCACCGTCTCCGTGCCGGCGAACTCGTACGACGACACGTCGAAGCTGTACCTCGTGTGGGGCACTTGCGACTGCGGCGAGAAGATCTCCGCCTGGCCGCAGGCAAACCGCCTCCCGTACAACGGCGCGATCTCCGCAACCGCCGCGACGTACCAGTTCAGCGCGACGGGAATCCCGGCGGGCAGCGTGGTGCGCGCGATCGTTGCCTCCGACGTGCGCCTCATTGACAGCTGGGTGAAGCTCGTCGGCAACCAGTACATCGACACGGGGATCGTCGATTCTTCAGCTTTTGGCGTGGACTTCAAGTTCCGTCCAACTGGCCAGAGCACTGGTAGCATGTACGCTTCCGTAATCGGCAGTGGTAGCGACCAGTTCACGATCGGAATGTACAACTCCTACGTCAACTACTATCTTCGTTATGGCGGAAATGGCGCATCTAATCAAGGTGATCCATACAATCCGGCGTTTGTACTCACCGACCAGACAATTCCGCACGTGATCCGCATCTTCGGCGGCATCAGCTATCTCGATGGAGTGGTTCAGAACAACAAACTCGCGAGCGGTACGCAGGCGAAGAAGTGCGGCGGGGCAGTCGCTGCTTCAGGACACACGATCCTTCTTGGTACGACATGGAGCAGGGGTTCAGGTACGACTTCGCTTTCCGGGCGTTACTGCCATGGCGAGTGGCATTACGCGAAGGTGTTCGACTCGAACGGCTACGACAAGTTGCACCTCGTCCCGGCGATTCGTGGAAATGCGTCCTCTCCCGAAGGCGTGTTCTACGACAAGGTGACGGGGACGGTGTTCGCGAACGCGGGTTCGGGCGCGCTGGGCTACGATCCGAACGCGAACGTGACGGCGACGATTCCGTTCACGACGGCGTGTTCGGCGGCGTACCCGATGTCGATGACGGCGTACTGGACCGGACTCGGCAACCTCGCGAACGTGAACGACCCCGCCAACTGGGCCTGCACGAACGCGGCGGGCGCGGAGGTCGCGGGCGCCTACCCCGACACCGCCACCATCGTCATCGTGAGGGGCGCGACGAACTTCAACGTGCCCGCCGGGCAGAAACTCGCGTACAACGAACTTCGCCTCGAAAACTGCTCGCTCGCGGTGGACTGCGACTGGAGCGGGCTTGCGGTGTCCGACACCGTCGATCCCATCTACACGCTCCAGTACCTCGACGCGCCGAGGAACGCCTACATCGACACCGGCTTCGCGCCGAACAACAACACGCGCGTCGTCCTCGATATCACGGTGCGCAATACGGCGGAATCCTGGTTCGGTGTAAGCGACGACAGTTCAGGCAACTATTGGAAGACTAAAGTGTTCGCCGTCAGCAGGGATCCAGGTAGCGTTTATACCGGATTTGGCAACGACGGCGGAGGTACCAATCCCAATGTCGATATGGGACGGCATACAATAGATTATGACAAGGGCTTGCTCAAGGTTGACGGCAGCACTTATTGTGATCGTTCTACTTCTGGCCAGACATTCCAATTGACGCACAGCATTTACCTCTTTGCACATAGTAAGAACGGTGCGCTGGTTATAAAGAACAACAACCTGCCAATTCGTCTCCACTCGTGCAAGATCTACGACAATGGGACGCTCGTCAGGGACTACGTGCCCGTGCAGAAGGGAGACGCGGTTGGTTTCTATGACAGGGTGAACGATACATACGCCTGGAATGCCGGAAGTGGCACGATTAAGGCCGGGCCTGCGCTTGGCGACACGGTCGGATTCTACAGCGTGACGCGTCCGACGCGCATTGACGTGACGATCAATCTCGCAGGCCATTCCCTCACGCTCGCGCACGCGGCGGGGACGGGCACGATCACGGACACGGCTGGCGGCGGCGAGCTGCACTTCAACGTTGCGGGCGGCGCGACGGTGGAGAACTCGACCCTGACGTTCGCGGGCCAGATGAAGCTCGTCAAGGACGGCGCGGGTACGTTCGTCGGCGCGAAGGCCGACCAGACGTACACCGGCGGAACGGTGGCGAACGCCGGATGGCTCAAGCAGGGCGCGTACAGCGGCTCGTGGGGCCCCCATAAATCGCTCATCACGATCTGCAAGGACGAGAACGCGGACACGGGCGCGGGCTTCGACTGGAACGGAAAGGCCAACGACCAGAGTACCACGGCCTACAGTTTCAAGATCGCGGGCACCGGCCCGGATGGTGATGCTGCGATGAAGACGTCTGTTCATTTCGGCAACAACTACTGGAACGCGAATTACATCGCGGACATGGAACTCGACGGCAACGCGACGGTCAAGGCCTGCCTGACGCACATGAATGTCTATGGCTTTGAGTATTTCAACGCCTATGGACACAATCTCGTGATGAACGGGCACACGCTGACCGTGGCGGCCGGCGATGCCTTTGCATTCCGCGGCGTGACGGTGACGGGCGGCGGAACGATCGTGTCCGTGCCCGACACGTCGAGCGACAAGGGCATGCGCCGCCTCTCGTTCTACGGCGAAGCGAGCGACCTCTCCACCACCACGCTCGACGTCCACGACAGGTGCGGACTCAACCTAGAGAAAAACGTCACGGTGAAGGACTTCATCGACCGCCGCACGTTGCAGTGGAACGACGGAACGGCCGACAACAATGGCGTGTCAACGGACAGGGACAGCATCGACGGAATGCTGTTTGTCATCGGGCGCTTCCAGCCACATTCGACGAACCTCTGGAGCCGGGTCACGCTTGGCGACGCGACGCATCTTTCGCCGACGTTTGACCTCTCATTGCTCGATGGCACGTTTGAAGAGCCTGCGGTTGGCGACATCGTATTGAACTTTACCGAGGGCGCGAACGTGAACATCGACGTCGGGAGCCGTGCAATCGGTGCCGGCGACAAGCTCATTTCGTGGAGGGGAATGCCGGCGTGCAGCTTCACGCTCGTCTATTCCGGCGAAGAGCGTCCGATCGAGGCCGTGGCGCGCACGGACGGACTGTACGTCAAGTCCACCATCGTTCCCTCGTACGCGGTCCTCGACATGGAGGCGGAGACGCCGGACTGGGTGTTCTACGACGTGAACGGAACCGTCGTCCCCGACTGGGAGGAGGGCGTGACGGCGGATATGCAGGTGCGGTTCGCGTCCTACGAGGAGTACCTCGCGGTATTGGCGAAGAACGTGTCGCCGTTCGAGTACCTGCTGACGGGAAGCTTCACGCTGCCGGCGGGGAGCGGAACGGCCGACATGGCAAGCGGGTTCAGTTTCAAGGCAGGCCCCGGCGTCATGATCGACGTTGCCGGACGGACGCTCGTGCTGCCTGATTCAATGGTGGGAGGGACGAGCCCGTTCACCGTGACCTCGAGCGTCGCGGGCGGAGAACTGGAGGTGACGGTCGCGGGCGGCACGGTGCTCACGAACTCCGCGATGTCACTCACGGGCCCGATCAAGCTCACGAAGAAGGGCGCGGGCACGCTCGTCGGCATGAAGGCGGGCCAGATGTACACTGGCGGCACGTTCATTGATGCGGGCATTGCGCAGAGCGCCGCGGCCAGCGGCGCATGGGGTCCGCACAAGGCGACCATCACGGTGGCGGACGGCGCGTCGTTCGACTACGCCGGCAAGGTGGAAGACTCGACCTCCACTGCGTACAGCTTCGTCACGGCTGGAACGGGCGTCGGCGGTGCGGGAGCGATCTACACCTCCGTTCCGTGTCCGGACTACCGCTTCTACGACCAGAACCACATTGCCGACATGGAGCTCGCGGGGGACACGCTGATGACCGTGCCAACCGGTAGGGCGTCCTCCTTGCTGGGTTTCAGGTACAAGGGCAATACGGCTATGCACTACCTTACGATGAACGACCATACGCTTACGGTCATAATCGGCGACAGGCTTGCCGTAAGCCCCCTGACGACGATTGGAAACGGAACGATCGTCTGCCTGCCGGATGAGGACGGCACGACATTCAACTACAATCAGATTTCCTTCTATGGCGCGTCGAGCGATCTTTCCAGTGTGGCGCTCGATCTCCGCGAAGGGACCGCGCTCAACGTGGAGGTTGCGTCCAAGGTCGGTATCCTCATCGATCGGCGCATCGTGAAGGGCGTGGGCTCGGATGCGCTCCTCACGGTGCTTGAGAAGTTCCAGCCGACGGGGACGAACATTCTCTTCAAGACGATCCAGCTTGGCGATGCGACGCACCTTTCGCCTACGCTCGACCTCGGCGACATGACGGGCACCTACACGCGCAACGGCTACACGCTCAGCTACGCGGCCGGTGCGACGGTGACGGTGAACCTTGCCGGCACGCGCACCGACCTGCCCGCAATCGCCCGGACGAAGGACGAGGGCGGGAACCGCGCCGGGTACGTGCTCACATGGACCGCGAAACCGGAGAACGTCGAGTTCGTGCTGGACGAGGCGTCGAAGAATGCCGGCTATAAGCTTACTGCCAACGACACCGGCCTGCTGTTCACGCGCGCGCCAGGCTTCATGATCATCGTGAAGTAGCCCACGTCAACGGGCAAAATGCCTTTCGGCGAAGGGCAAGTTTACCTTCTCCGGGCGCGACGATTCGCTGTGGCTGGAACGCGACGTCAAGATCCTACGCGCGTAGGAGCATTTCTAAATCCTTGAAAAGGTGTTGTTTTCGCATAAACGAATCCCTTGAAAACGTGTGAATTTTAGATTTCTGAATATCTTGAATTCAACCATATATAGCCTTGCGCTCTCAGGTTCTGATAGAGCGGACGCAAGTACTCTACCGTTTCCCTCGACAAATACAGAACGAAATACGCGGCGTTCATCGACACGCCGTTTGTCCTCCACAAAAAGGACGTTGCGGTAAAGGACGGGGTCGTGTATCTCCCTCTTTACATGACGTATCTTCTCTCGCGCAGGGCGTGACTGCCACCTGAAAGAAACATTTGTGATTTTTTGAATGAACATGGTTTACTAAAGCGAAAATTATGTTATAATAAAGCGTTTTCTTTGCCGGGAGACTATCTCGAATAAGAAAGGAGGATATAAAAATATGCCAAAAACAGCCAGAATTATGGCCGTTGCGGCGGTTATAGTGTGTGCTGCGTGCGCCTTCGGAAGCATGCAGGACAAGTTGGCCAGGTTCTCTACGCCCGGTCCAGACCGCTATGCTGACGGATCAATCGTGCAGGACGGCGAGTGCTACGCGCTCGTCTGGTCGCCTGCAGGGACGGCTTTTGCCGGATTCAACGCGGATGGGACGCCCGTTTCGTCGCGCGACCGCGTGGTGCTCGCAGGTGCGCTCGCCCAGGACGGTAAGTGCCGTGATGCCGTTTTCCAGATTCCCGCTGCGGAATACAAGGCGCTCAAGGACGGCGAATGGGCCGTGTGCCTTGTCGATACGCGCAACCTCGCCGGCGTGCCTACCGGCACGCGGAACGGCAAGCCCGTGCGCGTGAACCGCTGGGGAATCATCTCCGGCGGCGTCAACATCACCGATACCAGTTCCACCAAGCCCCGCCTTGCAGCCACGGGAGGGACGCGCTCCGTCGCGTCCGACGGCGGTCGCGGGGCGACCGCCCTACCGGTGCGCGCCACAAACCTTTCCGCCGTGCCGCAAAACCTTTTGCCGCCGCAGATCACGGCCATCGAACTGGCGGATGGCGAGGTGTGGCTCGCGGTGGACGGCACCGTGCCGTACCTCGACTATACGATTATCTCGAGCGAGACGCCGAACGACTTCAAGCCGGATTACTTCTCGGAGGTCGTCGAAGGTGACGGCAGGTCCGAGATCGCGATTGGTACGATACAGTCCGCCAAGCGCCGGTTCTTCAAGGTGAAAAGAGCCGAATAAGGGGAGGAGAAAGATATGAAGTGCATCTCTCTGATTTCGTCGTGTTTGTCAATGTTGGTAGGGGCACGCGTCCCGCGTGCCCGCGGTCGCGCGGGACGCGCGACCCTATCGGTAGGGACGGCACCCCGTGCCGTCCGCGGCGGTCGCGGGGCGACCGCCCTACCGAAAATCGCCGCTGCGCTTGCGCTTGTGCTTGCGGCATTTGGCGCGAATGCTGCCGATTCGCTGACGATGGCGGACTTCAACCACAAGATCAAATTGCAGGTTGCTGGCTACACCGGAACTGAGACGCTCGTCAACTTCCCCGTGCTCGTGCGCGTGTCGGAGACGCGCATTCCAGGCTTCCGCTTTGCGGACATGTCCGCGAAAAACGTGAACGGGAAGTCGATGGGCTATGACTTGGCCTTCTTTGCGGAAGACGGCGCCCGCCTTGAAATCGACAAGGACGTCTGGGACATCGATAAAACCGTCGGAAACACCGGCGAGCAGCTCGTGTGGGTCAAGCTCCCGCAGATGAAGCAGGGCACAAAGTTCTTCATGTGCTATAACGTCGATGACGGCAAGTATGTCACGAACGACAAACCGTGGGGTGACTACGTTGGCGTCTGGCACTTGAATGAGACGGGTGGGCAGAACACGGTGATTGCTGATGCGACAACCAATGGCTTGAACGGCGTATCGGTGGCCGATAACGGCGAGGGCGTTGCGGCAGGCAAGGTCGGAGGTGCCCGCCGTATCGCGAAAAACAACGACCACGCCCACGGCATCGTCGTCGATGTTCTCTCGGATCCAGCCAAGAAGGCTAAAGCCGAAAGCCTCGGCACGGACTTCCATGCATCATTCTGGATGATGGCCGGCGACAACGTGAATCCTACCGACTATAAGAACGGTGGTAATCTGAGCTATGGAAACATCATCGGGCGCCGCAAGGGCGATCAGGGCTATTCATGGGGCTTCCAGTTTAGCGGTGATGCAAGCGGATACACGACATTCGACTACATGCGCGTGCATTCCGACAACAACAACAGCAATAACAAGGTTACATCACATAACATTGGCTCGTGGCTGAAACAGCCTAACGGCGTCTGGAAAAAAGTCGACCTTGTCTGGAAGTATGCGACAAATGGTAATACGCCGGTCGTCAATATCTATACCAACGGCGTTCTGGATGAGGTATTCACGAAGAATCCCCCAGTGAGGCAGGAAGATGCCAATATCGGCATCGGCTGTTCCACGCAACCAAATCCTGCCAACGCGAGCGGGAAAAAGGGACGGCGCTTCAACGGCTCGATGGACGAGGTGCGTCTCAGGCCCGGCATCGTGAGCGACGACTGGGTGAAGGCCGACTTTGATACGGTCGACAACGAAAGCTTTGTGACGATTGCGCCGCCCGATGTGTTGGCAGTCGCATGGGCGTCGGCGTCTGGAATGGCCGGTGTCACGAACGTCACCCTGCATGCCGCCGTGGTCGGAGGCATCGTCTCGGGATTCGGTTCGAACACGACCGCCTGCGTGATTCAGGGCAAGTTCTGGAAAGACGGCGAGAGCGAGCCTTCCGGATGGACGGTTCTCAAGGAGAACCTTGCGTTGTACGAAGAATTTGAAGTTTCGGTTCCCTGCGAGGAGGGCGCGAGCTACAGCTACAAGCTCCGTGCGGTCGATGACGACAACGGCGAGACGGAGCCGGTCACGGGAACATTTACGGTCCCGACCCACATCTCGGTGACGTGGGCGGAGACCTTCTGCGTCGGCGTGACGAACGTTTTCGAGCACGTTGCCGTCATCGGCGGTACGCTCGACGACATGGGCAGTTCCACATCCGCCACAGTCCAGGGCAAGTTCTGGCATGGCGAGACGGAGCCGACGGAGTGGACGACGGTTGGCGAACCCCTTTCGCAGACGGGTCCCTTCTCGGTGTCCATTTCGGGCCTGACGGTCAACATGGACTATTCCTTCAAGCTCCGCGTCGTCGGCAGCAGCGGGGCGACGACCGATACGATCTCGGGTACGTTCACGACACGGAACGAACTGACGGTCGTGTGGGCCGCAGGAGCCGAGCTTCCCGGCATCGAGCGAATTTCGCACGGCTACGTCATTGCCGGCGGCACCGTCCACGACCTTGGTGACTCGACATCGTGCCGCATCGTGTACAAGCTCTGGATCAACGGCGAATCGGAGCCGACCGAATGGACGACGCTTTCGGGGAACCTTGCCGAGAACGACACGTGCCACGAGAGGATCACTGTGCTCGACAGCAGCACCTACCTCTATAAGTTCAAGGCGGTCGGGGACAGCGGCGGGGAAACCGCGGCGGTCTCCGGCACGTTCACGACGATGGACGACGTTTCGGGCGAAACGTACTACTACGACGATGGCACGAACGCCTTTTGGGTGGTGAACGAGTTCGAACGCTTCCTGCCGTTCACCGTGACGGGCTACCCGGGCACCGAGACGCTCACGAACTTCCCGGTGCTGGTGGAGGTCCGCAAGAAGGACACCAACGGCTTCAGCTACGACGACTTCTACCATACTGGCGGCAAGGACATCGCGTTCGTGGACGACAAGGGGCACGTCATCCCGCACGAGATCGACACGTGGAATCCGAACGGCCAGTCGCTCATCTGGGTGCGCCTCCCCGAAATGAACAACGGGACGAAGTTCACGATGTGCTACCGCAGTCCGCTCGTCAATCCGCCGGCCGACCCCGGCAACACGTTCGAAAAGTACGTTGGCGTGTGGCACATGAACGAGAAGGGTGACGGCATCGTCCAGGTACACGACTCCACGGTCAACAACCTCACCGGCGAGACGCACGCAAATTCGCTTGCCGACGGCAATGGCCGCATCGGCTACGCGCGGCGCGTGGCGCAGCACAGCGGCACATCCTCCACCTACGGGCACATCCTCATCAACGACCACGACGACATCCTGCGCACGGGCGTCGGGAACGTGTTCACGTATTCCTGCTGGAGCAAGCTTGCGGACAGCAAGCCCGGATGGGCGTACCTCGTGAGCCGCAAACGCGAAGACGCCGACAAGGGCTGGGGCATCCAGTACACCGACGGAGATGTCAATAGCAAGCTCCGCGCATGGAGCGGCAGCACGGAAAAGGGCGACTATACGCATTTTAACGTGAGCGGCTACGGCCACACCTCATGGGCCTACTGGACATTCGTCTACAGTAATACGGTCTTCCGCGCCTATCTAAACGGAGTCGAGCAGACGGGCGCGAACGGTGTGGAACTTATCGGCAATTCGACTAAACAGCTCCATCAGGTTGCGAACGATGAGACCGCCTATTACGACAGCCTTGTCATCGGCGGACAGCAGATCGGCACCGGCGCGCTTAACGGTTGGGTGGACGAGTGCCGCTATTCCAAGGGGATGCGCTCGGCGGACTGGATCAAGGCCGAATACTACTCGACGATGCAGGCGACATGGTGGAATGACCCGTCAAAGCGGTTCGTGACAAAGGGCACTGTCTGCAAGGGAGACGAAACGCCCGTCCCTGTGGTCGTCTGGGAGACGGGCGAAGGCATGCCGGCCACGGTCATTGACGTGAGCTACGCCTACGTGCAGTTCGCCGGTACGGTGACCTTCTGCGGCGCGGGCGCGGACACGTGCTGGATCGAGTACCAGCTCTGGGCGAACGGCGAGGAGCCGCCGGACGAGGACGACTGGACCCACCTGCTTGACGACGCCACGCCGGGCACGAAGTTCTCGATTCCCGTGTTCGGGCTCAAGCAGGACATGCCCTACAACTTCCGCATCCGCGCGGTCAACGAGGTCGCCGGCGAGAGGCGGCAGACGCTCGAGCACACGGGGTCGTTCCGCACGAACGGAAACGTCAACGAATCGGCTGCTGACGGCGAACTGATGCGTCTCGACAACAAGTTCGTCCATATGTACCGCCGCGGAGAATACACGTTCACGACGCCCGACTACGTGACGAACATCGAGATCATCGTCGTGGGCGGCGGCGGCGCGGGCGGCTATAAGATCGGCGGCGGCGGCGGCGGCGGCGGCGTCTTCTACAGCAAGTCGTATGGCGTCACGACGAACACGACCTACTTCATTACCGTCGGCGGCGGCGGCATTGCCCCGTCCAACACCACGACCGCAAGTTCGGTTGGCATTGGCGAATACTCCACGTTCTCGCTTGACAGCGACCACGAGCATCCGCTGATTGAAGTTCCCGGCGGCGGCGGCGGTGGCAGCTGCAGCACGACTGCGAATGTCGTGACCGGCGGCGACGGCGCTTCCGGCGGCGGCGCGGGCGGACGCGGAGACACATCGGCAACCGGCATGTCCGGCGGATCGGCTTTGGAGGTGGCGGGCATCGTCTACGGCCACAACGGCGGCGACGGCAACCATTATCAGAAAGGCGGCTCCGTGGGTGCGTATGCGGCCGGCGGCGGTGGCGGCGGCCAGCGCGCGGGGCTTACCGCCAGTTCCGATACCAACTTCGGCGGCGGTGCAGGCGGTTCGGGCGTTGCCTGCAACATGCTTGGCGAAGAGCTTTGGTTCGGCGCGGGCGGCGGTGGTGGATATGCCTACAAAGACGACGGCAAAGGCGGCTACACCAAGCCCGGCGCGGGCGGTTCGGGCATCGGCGGCAACGCGGCGGACGTCCTGAACCAGACCCCTGCTACCTCCGGCGTTCCCAACACGGGCGCGGGCGGCGGCGGCGGCTCCATGACTTATGGCAACAACAACAATAAGACCTACTGGCAGGGCGGTAACGGCGGCGACGGCGTGGTGATCATCTCCTACGAGGTACACGGCCGCGACCCTGTCGCCGAAGAGCCGCGCATTTCGATGACGCGCTGCAACTACGTGGAGGAGGTCAACGAAGAGGCGGGGGACAATGTCGCCGGCATCGCCAAGATCGATTACCGCCTGTACTGGGCGGGCATGCAGAACGACCTCGCCGACATCTACGTCCATTACAGCACTGTCAGCTCCAACGATCTTGACAGCGCCGATGGCGGCGAATGGGTCAAGGTCGCGGAATCCTCCGTCGGCATCGGGAGTCTCGTGTTCGTGCCGCCGGCTGTCGGCTACACGTACTGGGTGCGTCTCGTTGCGCGCAAGGGCGCGAACTCGTATGCGTTCTCGGAGGAGATCGCCTCGTTCACCGTGCCCGCGATCTCGCTCACGGCCGCCCAGTGGAAGGAGGGAGACGCGCCCTCCAACGACTACGCCACCGTCACCTACAAGCTGCACGACACGAACGAGCTGATGCACGTCTACTGCTACTGGAGCGAAAACAGGGCAAAGCTTGAAGGGGACGAGCCGCCCTCCGGCGAAGGCGTGTTCCTGCTCGACCTCGGCGCGAACACCGGAGGCACGCTTTCCTCGAAGACAACCTTCAACGTGCCCGCGACCGAGGGGCTTGAACGCAACAGGACGTACTACTTCCGCCTTGCGTCCGGCGACGACCAGGGCATCAAGCTCTTCCCAACGGACGAGATCGTGGAGCTTGACACGAAAGAGACGCCGAGCACCGTCCTCAACAACGCTTCGTGGGATAACAGCAACGTGGCCACGGTCAACTTCACGGCGATTGTCGGCAAGCTTGATCCGGAGGAGGTGCAGCTTGTCGCGCTGTATTCGCGCGTGCAGGGCGACGTGACAGGAAAGGATCCTGAGACGAAAGAGTCTGTGACGACCGTCAGCCTCGGGTTCTGCGCCGATCTCGGCCTGGACGTCTCCTCGCCGTCCGCGACCTTCCCGCTCTGGTCGGATGCGGCCACCAACTACTATGTCCGCATTGCGCTGGCGACGAACGTTGTCGAAGAGGTCCCTTACAGCGTAGTCACGAACGTCGTCGAGGATCCGCCGGGCGTATTCACGACGAACATCGTCGAGACTCAGGCGCATGTTGTCACGAATCTCGCCATCATCGCCGGGTCGTATTCGTCGGTGACAAAGATGATCGCCGTGTCCGCCGTTGAGCCGCTTACGCTGCTCTACATCGTGACGGCAAACCCGAAGGTAATGTGCTATGGCGACGAACCGCTGCCGCTTGACTACGGCTTCAGGTATGCCGGCCTGATGGAAGGCTGGGGATGGGAGAACAAGTATGCGCTCGAAGGCGATATCGCCTGTGAGGTCACTTCCACGTCGCCTTCCGGCAACTATCCCATCACGCAGGGGACGCTTGTGCTCCCTAACGGCGGGCAGGAGCAGAAACACACCGACGACCAAGGCGTAGAGTGGAAGTACCAGTACAAACTGACCTACTCCGGCGCGACGTACACGATCACCAATGCCGTGTTTACGGCAACCATTGAGGATGTCGTCACCAACTACACGGGTGATGCGTTCGACGCGAGCGGGCTGGTGAAGACGATCTCCGGCATTCGCAACGAGCAGCCCGTCACGTATCGCTATCGTGCGAACGGCGCGGGCGACTGGGGCGAAATGCCGGCGTTCACGAATGTGGGGAACCACCTCGTGCAGTTCGTGGCGTCGGCTCCGAACCACGACGACGTGCACAGCTCGTTCAAGGTGACAGTGACGCCGGCGCCGCTGACGGCGATGATCGAGGGCGTGACGGTGAACTACACGGGATCGGCCATCACGCCGGCCGTCGTCACCAACGTGACGGGGCTTGTGCGGGGCGACATCAACCCGCTCACGTGCGAGTTCCGCGACGAGGCGGGCGAGTGGCAGAGCGAGGTGCCGTCGTTCACCCTGCCTGGCACGTACAAGGTCTTCTTCCGCGCGTCCGCGCCAAATCACGCGACCAGCGTGACCAACTGCATCGTCGTGATCAACGGTTGGGACTTCAAGGTCAACATGGACGGCATGACCGGATATGGAACCCCGATCATCATGGGCAAGCCCGAATGGATCGTCAACAACAACCTTTCCGGCATGACGGGAGTGGAGCTTTCGGACAACGACACCCGTTATGGCGCGCTCGATGCGATCTGCGCCAACGGGCTTCGCCTGTGGCAGAACTATGTCCTCGAGCGCGAGGACTTCTCCAAGAAGGTGGTCGCCACGATCATGCAGCAGGGAAGCGTGGTGAATCCGGACTCGTTCGTGGTCCACTTCCCCAACATCGAGCCGCTTATGGGCACCGGTCTTAAGGTGCGGTACCGCCTCGACAGGAAGCTCAGGCGCAATCATCCGACGAAGGACGAATTCGCCGCTGCGAGCTTCGAGATTGGCGAGCTGACCCCCAAGTACGAGACGAACGTACCGCTTGCGCCGGAAGATCCGACTGGACTTTACGTTTTCAATATCGTCTTCTCGCCGACGAACGAGACGCTCACGGGCCAGTCGGTGATTGCCTCCTGCGCCACCATTGGCGTTCTGCGTGTTTCGAGCGCACTCACGAATACGGTGACGGTCGCGCCGTGGCTCTCGATGTCCGTTGACACCACAAACAAGATCGAAGTCGCCGTGACGGATGTGGTCAATCCGTTCTGCATCGGCGGCGGCGACGCCATCCACGCATACGAAACCGATCAGGGTAAGGGTACGTTCCGCGTGTGGGAACGTAAGGGCGACGGCAAATGGAACTCTCCTGCTACAGTCAATACGAGCGGAGTTTCCCAGTCCAAGGCCGAAGAGACGACCTTCGCACCCGGCAAGGCGTTCTGGTTCGTGCGTAACGCGCCGGGTGACTACATTTACCTCGTCGGACGCTACACGGGCGATGATTACGAATTCAACATCGAGGGTGGAAGCGCCGATGATCCCGGTCATACGCTTGTCGCGAATCCGACGTTCTTCGACGTCGCACTGAACGACCTCGCGTTCGTGGACGGCGAGGGCAATCCGGCGACGCCGGCTGACGGCGACCGCATCATCTTCCAGGACATCGCGGGAATCCAGACAATCTACTCCCCGCATGCGACAACGAAGAAGTGGGGACGCATCGTGCCGAAGAAGAAAGAAGATAGTCAGCGTATCCAGAACGTGTGGACAGAAGACGGCACCAATACGGTCGGCACCGGCTTCTGGTACTACCGCACGGGGAGTGAAGCCCTTAAGATAAAGTTTGAAGCTTCGAAATGAGAGTTGGTATATTGATGAGAGTGGGTATATTAAGGATAGCCGCGTGTGTGGCAGTGGCATTGACGGCGGGCGTCGCGTCCGCCGATGAGGATATTCTGTACTGGATGGTCGGTAGCGATGCGACTGTTGAGAAGGACGGCGTGACCACGTCTGTCTCCTCGTTCTTCGAAAACTACGGTGCGCCAGAGGGATCGGCGTTTGCCGCGCGCGTGCGCGTGACGGGGGGCGACATTCAGGACGGGCAAGACGTGTTTCTCGACCTCTACATCCCCGGCTATGGCCGCGACGAGGGCGGCGGCGCGTATGGCGTTGAATTCTCCGATGCCGGCGGTTACTGGGGTGCGGGCGTACCGACGGGTAATCAGTCGCCGTCGGGCGACTACTCCGCCGGAACGCCGGAGTACTGCTTCACCGTGGAGCTTGGCAACATCGACTCCAGCGACAACTGGACGACAGTGGCGACGAGCGCGTCGGCGACGTATTCGTCGCTGGGCAACTATATCCACCAGACGTTCGACATCAACCCAGGCCAGCTTGCGGTTTGGGCGCCGACGGCGTTTTCCGTTCCCGTTCCCGAGCCTTCGAGCGGCTTGCTGACGTTGATCGGTTTTGCGTTCCTTGCGCTGCGTCGCAAGAGAAAAGAGGCATGACGGCGTGGTGGGCGGTCGGCAGGCTTTCTTGAACCGTCTCTACGTGCTGCTGTTCGGCGCGGCGGTGGCCGCGCTTGCATGGGTGTGGCAGTTCGATACTGTACCGCCCGACTTGATGGAACACCTTTCCATCGCGGCGGGGCTGCGTCCGCCGAAAGACACGACCGCGCTGTTGTGGCAGTACATCGCCGCACCTCTTTGCCGGAATCTCGGGTTACAGACGGCGGAGACCGTCCTCTGCGTGGCGGGGCATGTGTCGCTTGGCGTCCTTGCCGTCCTGACCGTGATGCTTTTTGAAATGATCGTGCCTGCCTCGCTTCGGCGCGGCGAGCATGTTGTGTGGTGGTGGCGCGCGTGGGTGCGCATCGTGTTGTTTCAGGGTGCGGCCATTTTCTGCTGTTCCGACCCTGTTTGGAGAACGTTTGGCTGGTTCTCGCCATCCGCGCTTCAGGCGTTGCTTGTGGTTTTTACCACAATCTGCGTGGTCGTGTATTTCAAGAGCGGACGGCGTCCCATGCTTTTTTCGGCGTTCGCGATCATCGGACTTCTTGCCGCCGACACGCCGGTTGGTGCGGTGATCCTTTTCGGATTGATTGCCCTGCTCTACATCCGCTGGCGGCTGTATGGAGTTGAAAACTCGGTAGTGTTGGAGAATCCGCTTGCCAACGCGCTTCTGCCGTGGCGTCTCACTCTGTCGTTCTTGGGTGGCGTGATCGTGGGTACGGCGCTTGAAGTGTACGCATTTGGATACCTTGACGGACTTGCGGCGTTCGGCTGGAAAGAGTGGAGCGACTATGCGCTCGCGGTACCCATTCGTTATTTGAGGGCGCTCTTGAACGCCTGCTCTCCGGCCGGCATGTTCATCTTCTTCGTGGTGGCGGTGTGTCCTGTGCTGGTCGAGCTTGGGTTCATAAAGCGGGCGACGGACGACGAGAAGCACCTTGAGTACTTTGACGGCTTGATGTTCCTCGTCTGCTGTCTGATTGCATTCTCGCAGCTGACGGGCGCGAACCAGCTCTGGTTCTGGACGTGGGCGGGCGAACATGGTTGTGTGCGCGATGACGTGCTGAAGTGCGTAGCGGCTTTTCTCTGTTCGTTGGCGGTGCTGTGGGCGCTTTCAGTGTTCACCATCGAGCTGTACCTGCGCAACTTCCGCCGCATCACGACGCTCCGCTTCCAGGACGCGGCGGAATCGGCTGGGGCGGCGGAGGCGTTTGCCTCCCTCAACCGCGTCCAGCGGGTTGTCCGCACCGTGTTCCTTTTCTTGCCCGTCTTGATTCTTGGATGCGTGATTCCGTTTCGCGCGCAGCGTCTGGAGCGTGCGATGCTCGGCGTGGTGTCGGACGCCGCGCGCGAAACCGCCGAAGAGTGTCGCGACGTAAAATACCTTTTCACCGACGGCGGACTGGACGCCGCCGTTGAGTTGGCGGCGGCGGAGAAGGGCGGCCATCTGACTGCGCTTTCTATGATGGGAGGGAGCGAAGATTCGCGTGAAATCTACCTGCGCACGCGGGGCGTCACCAACGCGGAGGACAAGGTGCTGCTCAAAAGCGGTGCGCCGGACGTGCTGAGGACGTGGGTGCGGACGCGTCCCGACAAGGCGAAGGACTACGCCGTGCAGATTGGATTCGAGCTGTGGCAGCGTCATGGACGCCCGATGCCGGCGTGTTCGGGTCTGGTGGCGCGTCCCGAAGGGCTTTCCCCCGAAGAGGCGAAGCGCGGCGCGGAGGCGGCACGCGCCCTTGCGCGGCGCGTTCTCGCAATCTACGAATGGGGCAACCCCGATGGGACCGTGGACCGGTCGCTGCGAAATGCGTTCCTGTTCGCCCAGTGGCGTCTGGCGATTCTCGCGCGCCACCGCGCAAACGCCTACGACGAGGCGGGCGAGCGCGAGCTTGCGATGGAGGATACGCAACTTGCTGACGAGCTTGACAGGAAGAACGCCGCGCTCGACAACATTCGCGCCACGATGGCGTGGGCGAGCAAGCGGAAGCTTGAGCGGATGACGGCGCGTGAGGGGTTAAGGCGCGGGCTCAGCCGAGCGGACTTCGCCCTTGCCCGTCCTTTCGCGTTGAGCATCCTTGATGTTTCGCCGGACGATCCGTCCGCAAACTTCGCAATCGGCATGGACTTCTTCGTGCAGGGACAGTACGTGCGCGCGCAGACGTATCTGGAGCGTTGCCTTAAGAGCCGTCCCAACGATCCTGCCGTTCTCAACAACCTTGCGCAGTGCCATCTGCGGCGGGGGGACCCGAAGGGGGCGCTACCCTACGCTGAGCGTGCGTTGGAGATATTGCCGAACGCACCCGAGGTAAGGCGCACGGTCGAACGCATCAAGAAACAATTAAGCAAGTAATATCGCGCTACAGTAGTTTCTCACGCAGAGGCGCAGAGAGGCAGAGAGCGCAGAGAAAGTTCAGAAATCCGACGGAAAAGAAAAACATGACAAGAAGAATCTCGGAAATTTCACCCAATTGGTGAAAACAAATACATGCTCAAGCAATGAGATAACCTCTGCGAACTCTGCCTCTCCGCGCCTCTGCGTGAGATATAACATGGAGTGGTAAATCGAAATGAGGAATTTAGGTTGATATTTTTGATTTGTGAACAATGTTGGCAATGAATATTTGTGAACAATATTCGATAGGGGGTTCACTTTATTTGTTGAATGATGACTTAGCGTTTGCCCATGCCGAAGAGCTTTAGCGTGGAGCGGAAGTCGGCGGGGAGCGGCGAGTGCGCCTTGATTTCCGCGCCTTTTACCATCGGATCTGGCAAGGTGAGCGAGGCGGCGTGCAGCATCTGGCGCGGCACAGCCATTAGACGTGGATCGCGTGCGCTCTTGAGACCAAACGTGCGGTCGCCCAGTACGGGATAACGGATACTTGAAAGGTGGCGACGAATCTGATTCGTGCGGCCCGTCTCGATGCGGACGCGCAGGAAGGATGCGTCGGGCCCCGCCGCCTCGCGCGAGACGTGCGAGAGCGCACGTTCGCCGTCGAGCGGCGCGTCGACCGTGAAGTGCGCGTGCTCGAAGCGTCCCGCGACGATGGCGAAGTAGGTCTTCGCCACGCGGTGCGTCTTGAACACCTCCACGGCGGCGAGGTACGCCTGGTAGTTCTTCGCAAAGAGAAGGCAGCCGGTCGTATCGCGGTCAAGACGATGGACCGCCTGGAGCGTTGGCTCGTGCAGTTGGGTGCGGAGGATGGTCTCCACGCTGTTCGGGTCGCTGCACGAGACGATGCCGGCGGGCTTGTCCGCCACCACGTAGAACTCCGTATCTACGAGAACGCGCACGTGTCGACGTTCGGGCGAGGCTTCGGCGGGGAGCTTCTGCGCCACGTTCGAGCCCTTTTGGCGCTTCGCGGCGGAGATGACGGCGCGGGGAATCTCCACCGAATCCCCAATCTTGAGAGCGTGGTGCGCAATCCACACGCAGCGGCGGTTCACCCACACGCTGCGTCCGTCGATGATCGCCTTCGCGGCGCGGCGCGAGAGGCCGAGACGCGTGGCAAGGAAGTCCTGGAGCGGCTTCGCGGCGTCCGCCTTGTTGACGAGGAGGACTTCGACGTTCGATGCGTAGCGTGGGGCCTGTCGCATGGCTACACCCGTATCACAGAACCGACGACGCCGAATATCTTCTTGCCGTGGACGTCGGGCGCGAGGCGCACCTCCACGTCTTCGGACCCGTCGTCGCCCTCGGCGTGCAGACAGAGCGCTCCGGGTTCGCCGGCGTATGCCTGCGCGAAGAGCGGCTGGAGCGGATCGTCCGCGAGGATATCCGCGAAGGAGAGCTTCGTGACCTCGGACTCCTCAGTGTAGCCGAACGTATCGAGGAAAGACTGGTTCACCCAGCGGAAGCGTCCGTCGGGCAGGCAGGCGAAGAGTGCGGCCTGCGAGACGTCGGCGGCGTTCTCCTTCGTGCGGAAGAGGTCGAGCTGGCGGCGGCGGCGCTCGGTGTTGCGGATCGTGAACACGAGGTCGCCGGGGTCCAGGAGGTCGATCACCGACACCGTCACCTCGGCCGAGAACGCGGTCTGGTCCTTGCGCAGGCAGTTCGCGTCGAGCATCATGTGGCGGGCCTGGTCGAGTCCCGCGCGGATGCGCTGCACGATCGCAGGCGTCACGCCCGGGATGAACAGGCTGACGGGACGGTCGATCACCTCGTCCGTCTCGTACTGGAAGAACTCCTTCGCGCGAGGGTTGATCTCCAGCAGGTGTCCGTTGGGATCGGTGATCAGCACCGCGTCGTACATGCCCGTCAGTAGCTGACGGAACAGCGAGCGGTGGTCTTTCATTGTATTGACGCCTGACATGGCAATGACTCCCTATTTGTTGAACATGAACTCGACGACGTCGCCGTCCTGCATCTCGTATTCCTTGCCTTCGGGACGCAGCGCGCCGGCGGCGCGCGCGCCCGCTTCGCCGTTGTGCTTCACATAGTCGTCGAACGCGATCACCTGGGCACGGATGAAGCCCTTCTCGAAGTCCGTGTGGATCACGCCCGCGCACTGCGGCGCCTTCCAGCCGCGGCGGAACGTCCAGGCGCGCACCTCCTTCGGACCCGCCGTGAGGAAACTCGCGAGGCCGAGCGTGTGGTAGGCGAGCTTGATTGTGCGGTCGAGCGAGCTTTCCGTGAGACCGTAGCTGGAGAGGAACTCCTTCGCCTCGGCGTCGGAGAGCCCAGCGAGGTCCGCCTCCATCTGCGCGCAGATCGTGACCATCTCGCAGCCCTGCGCGTCCGCATACGCCTTGAGCGCGGCGACGTGCGGGTTGGCGGACGGGTCGGCGAGGTCGTCCTCGGCCACATTCGCGCAGTAGATCGTCTTCTTGTCCGTGAGGAAGTGGAGGTCACGCAGGACGGGCAGGATGGGGTCGCCCTCGGCGCGCGGGAACGTGCGCACCGGCTTGCCGTCCGCAAGGTGGGCGAGAAGCGCCGTCATCGCGTCGAATTCGGGACGCTTCTTCGGGTCGCTCTTCGCCTCGTTGCGCGTCTTGTCACACCGCTTCTGGAGCTGTTCCATGTCGGCGAGGATGAGCTCCGTCTCGATCACCTCCGCGTCGCCTGCGGGATCGATTGGGGCGGATTTGTTGCCGCCTTCTTGTACGTGGATGATGTCGTCGTTCTCGAAGCAGCGCACAACGTGGAGGATCGCGTCGCACTCACGGATGTTCGCGAGGAACTTGTTGCCGAGTCCCTCGCCCTTCGATGCGCCTTTCACGAGACCAGCGATGTCGGTGAACTCCACTGTGGCGCGGATGATCTGCTGTGGGTGCGCGATCGCCGCCAACGCCTCAAGGCGCGGATCCTGCACCTCCACGATGGCCGAGTTCGGCTCGATCGTGCAGAACGGGTAGTTCTCCGCCGCGGCCTGCTGACGCTTCGTGAGCGCGTTGAACAAAGTGGACTTGCCGACATTGGGCAATCCGACGATTCCGACTGAAAGACTCATTTCACTCCTTCTTCCTGACGGCGATAATTATACCATATTTTTCGCCGTGCGTCCCATCCTTGTTTTTGGGGGTATTTCAGGGGGGATGTCTCACGCAGAGGCGCAGAGAGGCAGAGAGCGCAGAGCCAGAGTTATTGCTTTCGCTGCTGGGAGTTTAGGAGTCACGGAGTCTAGGAGAATTACAACTTCTCCAAGCCTCCAAAACTCCGAAACTCCCAATAGCGAAAGCAAGAAGGTTTTTCTCTGCGCTCTCAGCCTCTCTGCGCCTCTGCGTGAATATTTCTACCTACCGAGGATTGTGGCGTGACAGTATGCGCCATTTGCACACCCGAATGTGACACGATGGCACATTTTCGGGCGGGATGGGCCGTGCCAGAGGGTTGGCACGGCCTTTGCTCTATGTAAGGCGTTGAAAATGCTTGAAAGGAGCAAAACCATGAATACACTGATAGACATGAATCCTTGGAAACTGCTGGACGCGCTGTTCGACGCGAACAACCGCGTCACGCGGACGATGCGCGCACGTGCGGCTGGAAGGTTCCCGCCCGTGAACGTGTTCCTGGACGACAATGCCGTTTTGATCGACATGGAGCTGCCCGGGAAGACGGCGAAGGACGTTGACCTCACCCTTGAGGCGCAGGCCGTCGTGGTGGCTGACAAACCCGCACCCGTTGCTGACGGAGAGAAGGGCGAAGCCGCCCAGACCGCGCCCGCCTGGACGCGCCGCATCGAGCTGCCGTTCCGCGTCAACGCCGAAAAGGCGAACGCCAAATTCACCGACGGCATCCTGCGCATCGAACTGCCCAAGGCCGAGACCCAGGGCGTGCACCGGATCGCAATAGCCGGCTAACCTCAGAAAGAGAAAGGAGAATTGAAATGAACGCTAACACTGAAAGATTCGCAATGCCAGCCGTGTCGCTGGACGAACAGCCCGCGTGCTACACCTTCACGTTCACGATCCCCGGCATCGGCAAGAAGGACGTTGACCTTCACGTCGAGGGCCGCACCCTGACGCTGAAGACGCACGCCACGTGGCAGAACCCCGCTGGTTTCCGCGAGGTCGAGACGGAGTTCCTGCGCGAGAACTACGCGGCATCGCTGGATCTGCCTGAAATGGCGGACGCCTCCACGCTCGCCGCCACGCTCGAGAACGGGATCCTCACCGTCACGGTGCAGAAGAAGCCCGAGACCCAGCCGCGCAAGATCGCGATCGGGTAACTCCCGCACAGACTCTTGCGGAATAACGAGCAGTTTCCCCGCACTTCCAGCGGGGAAACTTTCGCCGTGGTGAATCCCTTTCACCGCGGCGGCTCTTTTTTTGGTATACTGTTTTCCGTTCTCGCGGTGCAGGTGCGCTGCGGGCAACTAGCCGGGACGGGGGAGAAATCCCGCCCAGGCGAATCAGGTATTTTGCGCTGACACGCAAATGACGTTCATCGGAAACTTGGCGGTTTCATTCGTACGGAAATGTACGGAATGTGTGAACGGAGTTTGATAGGGTCGCGCAGGCGGTTTTATACCGTCTTGCGTGTCCTTTGTCTACTCTTTCACACATGGGCACGCCAAGGCCTCCGATGAGGGAGATAGACGAGGCACGCATTTCTTATTGTCTCAATCTTTCTCCCTCCAATCGTCTCCTTCGTGGCGGCACACGATGCCGCAGGTAGGGCGCGATCAGCGCGCCGTCAAACCGGTAGGGCGCGGACTCCGGCCGCGCCGCTAAAACGGTAGGGCGCGATCACCGAGCGCGCCGCCAAATCGGTAGGGCGCGCTCGCCGCGCCCGCCGCAACGAAGGAGAGAGAGCGATGCGCGCTACGACAGATAGATTGCCGAGTTCTAAGGCTACCATCTTCTATCCTCCATCCATTTTGGAGGAGGAATTGAAGAACAGGGTTGCCGTTGACTGGTTTGGTGTGTTCGATTGTTCGCACATTCTCGGAAAAGTGGACTTCTGCGCCGCCGTGCCAGCAACAGACCTTCCTCTGTGTGATGCTGAAAGCGTGCTGTGGGCGGAGGCGAAGCGCGGGGCGGAAGCACCGCTCGACTTCGCGCTCGTCCAGCTCATCCTCACCATCGGCAAGGAGCGAACCTTCGACAAGCATCTTCCGCCAAAGTACCTTGCCGCCTTCAACGCCGCGCGGATCGCGTTCATCCCCTATTCTGAGGTGGTTGAGATATTCTACCAGAACGACTTCAACTGGAACGTCGCCCCGTCCGACCACGAGACGCGCGAGTTCGGCGACCTCTACCAACGCGTCATCCGCATCCTTGAATCCGCCACGCTTGAATTCGATTTCGCGAAGGACGAGGCGGAACTCCGTCGATTCATCAAGACCAATCTCAACACCGGTAGAACGGGCTGCCAGCCCGTTCAGATCACCAAGAACAACTTCACGCACATCTACCAGCGTTGGCGCGAGACGGTAATGCCCACGATCCTCATGCCGGACTGGGCCGCCGCGAAGAAGAACGGCATCATCGACGCGGATTTCTTCCTTGCCGACATCTTCTCGTCCGACAATGCCGCCGTCACCGACCGTCTCAACGTCCTCCTGATGAACGGAACGAACGCGCTTGGTTTCCAGCTCTTCTCGGAAATCTCCTTCTCAGACGGACAGAAGTCGCACCATCTCTTCTGGAACCGCTACAGGCGTCCGCCTCGCAAGGAGTATTGGAACTACATCGTCAACCGCCGCGACCTCCTCGTGCCACAGGACGTACGCGAGCGCAAGGGGTCGTTCTTTACACCGCAGCAGTGGGTTTCGCTTTCGCAGGATTACCTCGCCGCCACCCTCGGCGAAAACTGGCAGGACGACCACTACGTGTGGGACTGTTGCGGCGGCACCGGCAACCTTGAAGTCGGACTTACGAACAAGTACAACGTCTGGGTGTCCACTCTCGACCAACAGGACGTCGACGTGATCCACCAGCGCATCAAGCTCGGCGCGAACCTCCTTGATTCACATGTGTTTCAGTTTGACTTTCTGAACGATTCCTTCGACAAGTTGCCGCAGGGACTCAAAGAAATCATCGACGATTCCGAGAAGCGCAAGCATCTTGTCATCTACATCAACCCTCCTTATGCGGAGGCAGGTACTAAAAAGAAAATCGCTGGCGAAGGTGACCCTAAGACCGGCGTTTCCTTTGAAAGCAAGACCTATAAACGGTTCAGTGTCTTGTTAGGCGCAGGAGCAAGGGAACTTTTTGCGCTTTTCTTTATGCGAATCAAGCATGAGATTCCAGACTGTGTATTAGGAGAGTTTTCAAAAATTAAACATTTGCAAGCCCCAAACTTTAAAGCATTCAGACAGGCTTTTAGAGGCAAGTTGGAAAAATGCTTCATCGTTCCTGCCGACACTTTCGACAACGTTAAGGGGCAGTTTCCAATCGGCTTCTTCGTGTGGCGGTTGAAGAATCTTGCTTTCGCTACTGGGAGGTTTGGAGATTTGGAGATTGAAAGAGAGTTTAAACAAACTCCTAAACTCCAGGACTCCCAATCTCCCAACAGTGAAAGCAATTCAACAGATGGCGTGTTCATGTCAACCTTGGCAGATGTTTACGATCGTAATGGTGAGTTCCTCGGCACGAAGACGATATATGCACCTGAAATGAGTCGCTCGGTTATTGACTGGTTACGACAGTCCTACGACAAACAGGGCGAACGTATTGGATATTTGCGCATGAACGGGACAGATGTTCAGAATAATCGCGGAATATATCTTGCCAGTTCGCTTAGTGCAAACGACCTGCACAATCATTTCTATGCCGCTGTGACTAAAAATAATGTTTTATCAATGAGTCTTTATGCGGCAATTCGAATAGTTGTAGAACCGACTTGGCTGAACGACCGAGACCAGTTCCTATATCCTACAGATGGGTGGAAAATGGATGCAGAGTTTCAGTCGGATTGCCTTGTATTCACATTATTCCACGGCCAGAACCGTGTCAGCAGTCGCGACGGCATCAACCACTGGATTCCGTTTACGGAGCAGGAAGTGGGGGCGAAGGATTGTTTCGCGAGCCACTTCATGAACGACTGGCTGGCGGGGCATGGGACGGCGCGCTCGGTGATCGCGCCCTACCAGGGGGAACTCAATTTTAGCGGGTCAACTGGGCCGGACGAGGCAACTAGGACACGAGATGAGTCCCCAAAGTCCCCATTGTCACCAATGTCCCAGCAAGCTCGCGCAGTCCTTGATGCCGGGCGCGAACTGTGGCGCTACTACCACGCCCAGCCGAACGCAAATCCTAACGCCTCGTTCTACGATATCCGCCTGCACTTTCAGGGATCGACGGTAGATGCAAAAGGCAAGGTGCGGATGAACAGCGAATCAATCGATGAGAAGTATACCGAATTAATTGGCAATCTCCGCACGGCGATGAAGTCCCTCGCACGCCGCATCGAGCCGAAGGTGTACGAGTACGGTTTTTTAAAAAGGTAAATGAGGCTACTGATGTTGACGGTAAAGATTGTGAAAATCGGTTAGGTCAATTTTCGCAAAATCACGTCATTCAATAATCGGGAAATATGATAAACTAGCGGCGAACGGCGATGAGTGTAATTGAAACCATAGAGGCGATTAGAAGCGGGCTGATGTGGATTTGCCTGTCGGCGCTGGGCTTGTGTCTCGTGGCGTTGCTCGGATGTGCCATTTCGGGGAAGCGACACTCTTGTCGCTTCCCGTGGTCGCGACACGCGCGACCCTCCCCCGTGGGAAGCGGCGAGAGCGCCGCTTCCCCGAGGCCAAGCCGGTCCGTTCTGGTGGGAATCGCGTTGCTTGCCATCGTCTGTACGCTGTTCGGCGGCGGCAAGATGAGGAGCGGCGGCGGTCGCGGGGCGACCGCCCTACCGGGTGTGACCGCGGAGGAGATTGCGCAGGGGTGGCGGCTTGAGAGCGTGGTGACGAACGACGCGGTTTCGTATGCGATGCCGACGAACGGCGTTGAGTACGCGCCGTGGTCGCTGGGTGGCGGTTATGAAATGCGCTTTCCGCTTGACCTCGGCGATGATTTTGGATTTCCGTTCGGCACGGGCGTGGTGCACCGCTTGGACGTACTTTCAGGGGGTATGGTGGAGTCGTTGCCGAGACAACGGATGAAAGGGCGGTATTCGTCAGCGATGTCGATATGCGCGGCGAGGGAGTATGCGTCGATCGTGCCGGGGGTGGGGAGGTTCTGGTGGGCGGAGACGGCGCGGCCGGAGTCCGCGCCCTACCGGGGGAAGGTTCTTACATGGGAGAATGTGTATGCGGGGCGAGATAGGACGGGGCAGTACAACGCGCAGATTGAGTTTCACGCCGACGGCAATTTCATTACGCGATCTAATAACGTGGAGCGTGTATATCGGCGCGTGTTGCCGTACGACCTTGACAATGACGGATTGCCGAATACGATAGACCCTGCGCCGGAGACTCCGGTAATACCGTCTGCGTGGAACCAGAGCGAGGCGTGGGCAGCGGCGGCGTTCCCGTCCAACGCCGCCGAGATCGCCGCCATGGGCGGCTACGCCGCGTGGGTTGCGGCGCGGGGAGCAGAGCCCGACAGGCGTCTCGTCACGCTCGGCGTCACGTTCGACGACGGAAGTGCGTGGCCCACTCTGCTTAACTTCGGCGACATCCCCGTGGTGGCGGATGGCGCGGCGGAACTTGTGTTCGCCATCGACTGCGGGGCGAAGGTGCCGTTCTCGCTCACGACAGGACGCCTCGGCTCTCTTGCGGTGACGGCGACGGAGCCGCCGACGCGTTCGGGCGAAGGCATGACTACGACTGAGAGCAGCGAGTTCCTGGGCAACTATGTTTTTCCTCACGAACGCACCGTGAACGACGTGAAGGTGCATCTTGATGACCCGTGTACCGGGTGGCTGTGCCGTCTCGCAGGTGTGAACATCGATGGCGACTTGGATCATCTGCATCCAGGTGACTCGGCCGAATTGACGGCAGAAGTGTCTCATTGTCACCCCAACGCCTACTTGGGCTGCAGGTGGACCGGCGGCGATGGGATTCAGTTCTCGGACGAGCATTCACTTTCGACGACCGTCACGTACGATTCCACATCGACAGTCGAGTGGGCGACCAACGGAATCGACTTGATCACGTATTTTCTTGGCTATTCCCTCACGAACCACATCAATGTCACAGTGGGGGTTCAGGTGGAGCCGTCGCTTGAATTCTCGCTTGGATGCCAGGGGGTGTTCTTCCTGAACGACGTGGAGCTGGAGTTGCCCTCGAACCGGGCTGAACGCATCCGGCCCGTGACGCTGAACCTGACTGGGCCGGTGGGTACGAACGGTACGGTACAGCTGTCCGTACAGGGTAACATCAACCCCGTGCTCTTCCAGGTTGAGGACGGCGTGACGAACCGTGTGACATCCGAGACGGTTTTCCCTCTCGCGGTGACGGACGACTTCGCGCACACGGGAAGCAGCACTTTCTACATGTCTTGTCCAAACCTTGGTACTGGCACGATCACCGCCACGTTCACGCCCGCTGATGGCGGTGAACCGCTGACCGACTCCGTGACTTTCCGCTGCATCGAGCCGCTGCGGAAGCTCGTGAATTCAAGACGGGACACGGCGGTGCCGCAGATATACAGCAGGGAACTCGGCGGCTGCCAAATTTCCGGGGGCGTTTTTATAAGCAACAAGTGCTCTGATCATACGCTTGCCCATGAACTCGGGCACGCATTGGGGTTGTGGGACTGCTACGACAGCTATTCGTCATTGCGTGACCAGAATAGCGGCTTGCCCCCCTTGGAGGTGAAAGATCCCGACCTGCCGATTTCCCCGTCCCGCTTTCAGTCCCGCCCGCGTGACTGGGGCGACGAGACGGGTCGCGGGTTCTATGCCCTGTCCGACACCTACCGAAGCGTCATCAAGCAGTTCTTGATGTACGGAGACGATGATTTCATCCCGCATTACAGCTACGACATACCGGACGGCGCGGTGGAATGCATCAACAACAACAACCATCAGAAACCGAGCCGTGGATTTGGCGGGATAGGAGCTGTCAACGTGAGATCTACGAATGAAGGAGTGTACGCAGAATGAAAAAAGGCAAGTTCATGCTTATTGTCGGCACGGCGGCGTGGTGCGCGACGGCGACGTTCGGCTCGAATCCCCTCACCGAGGATTCGATGGACGCGGTAAGGACCATGCTCCGTTTCGCGCATGCGAACCCGCGAGATACGTTTACCCTTGACGCCGTGTACGTCGAGCCTAATTTCAGCATGCCGGAGGTGTTCTTCGGCATGGTCGGAATTGAAGGCGACTGGCCTGTTGCACGGCGCAAGGCGGCCTTTGACGCCTACCTCGCGGTCATGGCGGACACAGACTTCTCAGACGAGACGAACAACGACCGGATGCTCCCGATATGGGCGACCGCGCAGTGCATGTCGATGAACTACACGAACGCGCTTCCGTACATCAGACGGCTGGTGCTGAACACGACGCTCACGGGATGGAGAAGGAGAAGGGAAATCGGGAAGTTCATAGCGTTCGCTCCTGTGGCCGATGAAACCACGGCCACGATCGAAGCCATATTCACCAACCGAGTCGACTTCACGTGGGAAGACCGCAAAGAATGTTTTGACTATGCGTCAAAGGTCGTTGCCGCAAACCACTCCAATCTGGTCGCGCAAAGTGTCTGCGACAGGGCCGCGCACGTTTTCACGCAACAGGCAACAGAATGGCAGCTATATGGTTTGTATGACTCCTTTTGGGTTCGCTATTATTCCGGATACGCCATGAGTTCGAACAGACTTGAATTTCTAACTTCGGCATTATCGGTTACGAATATGCCGTCTCATAGCAGATGGCAGCGTATTAGTTCTCATTTCACCTCCGTCACCAACCAACTGCTTTCCTCCGGCCAGCCGCTGCCGTGGATTGAAGTTGGCAATAGTGGCGACAATTGATGTTGGCGGAGTGTACGCGAAATGAAAAGAACCCGATATGGGCGACCGCCTTTCTTGATGAGGTTGAGGTAATGGTGATGCGAATTCGCACGAAAGGCGGCAATATCTCAAGGATGTCTGGGTTGGCGAGGAGAGCAACAAGACCCAGACTTTGAACAAAAGGGACTTGTCAGGAGGCAGGGGAAATTGCTACAATACACGTGCCATGGACACACCATCTACTATCGAGGCTCCGGCCCCAGAACTCTCGCTTGACGAGAACGTCCAGCGTCTCTACGCGCGCCACCGCGCGCTGGCAGACCGATTCTGCTACACGTTCCGCCGCTCGACGGTGTCGCCGAACAGTCTGCCGTACGTGCTGTTTCTCGGCAACCACTCGTCTGGGAAGTCCAGTTTCATCAACTATCTTCTTGAGGGCGATTCCGTACAGGACGTGGGCATCGCCCCGACGGACGATGCGTTCACCTTCATCCTCCATGGAGAGAATGAGCGCGACGCCGTGGGGCCTGCGGCGCTTGAGATGCTGCCGGAAGAGCTCAAGCAGCTGAACGACTTCGGCCCCGAGCTTGTCCAGCGCGTGCGTGTGAAGGTGCGGAACCGCGACGTGCTGAAGAACGTGGTGCTCGTGGACAGTCCCGGCATGATCGACGCGTCGGAGAAGTCGATCTCGCGCGGCTACGATTTCTTCGGCGTGATCAAGTTTCTCGCCGAGATCACCGACCTCGTGCTGATGATGTTCGACCCCGACAAGCCGGGAACGACGGGCGAGGCCGTCGAGGCGATGAAGGGTCCGCTTACCGGCTTCTTCTTCAAGTTGCGTCTGATCTTCAACAAGTGCGACCGCTTCTCGAGCATGTACGACTACGCTCGCGCGTATGGCGCGCTCTGCTGGAACCTCGCGCACGCGCTGCCGATCAAGGACCTCCCCAAGATCTACAACTGCTACCTTCCGGGGCGTGCGCACGCCGAGGGCTCGACCATCGACCTGCACGACTTCGATGCGCTGCGCGACGAGATCGTCAACGAAATCAAGTCCGCCAAGGCGCGCCGTGCGGACAACATCAAGGTGGCCGTGAACAAGGATTTGGCCTGTCTTGAGATGCATGTTCGCGTGGCCCTGCGCATCCGCCGCGCGGTCGCGCGGCGGCAATGGTCGGCACGGGCGATGTTCGCGGGCGGAACGGTGCTGTTCCTGGCGGCGGGCCTTCTCGTGGCGAACGCCTGCGGCATCTCGCTGGGCGAGGCCCATGGATGGCGCAACGTATTCCTCTTCTGTCTCCAGACGCTTGGCGTGCTCGCCTTGTCGGGTCTTGTGGGTTTCGCCTTGTTCAGAATCCTGCGCCATGGCGTAAGGCGTTTCCTCGAACAGCAGGTCGCAGAACTGGACAGGCATTTCAACGAGGAGTACAACCGCGAACTGTCGCTCGGCACGCGCGACGACCTGCACCAGTACTGGGCGTTGACGCAGCCCGTGCTCGCGGGACTCCTGCGCGCGCGTTGGCGCGACCTGCCGATCTTCCACTGGGGCGCGCTCACCAGGTTGCAGCGCGACGTGTCATGCACGGGCAAATGACGGAGGAGATGGCAGCGATGGCAAAGCGATTCATCGTGGCGTGCGGAGGCACCGGCGGCCATACGTTCCCCGGCCTCGCCGTGGCAAAGGAGCTTAGGGCCCGCGGACACGAGGTGGTCGTATGGGTGTCGGGTCGGTCGATCGAGAGTTCCGTGCTGGCGGGATGGGATGGCCCCACGTTCTCCACGCGGGCGCGCCCGCTGCACCCGAAGTACTTCTTCTCCCTGCTGTATTCCCGTTTCAGGTGCGGGCGCGAGATGAAGCGCTTCAAGCCGCATGCCCTGCTTGCGATGGGCTCATACGCGAGCCTCCCGCCTGTCCTGGCGGCGTCCGCCCGCCGCGTGCCGGTGATACTCCACGAGGCGAACACCGTGCCGGGCCGGGCTGTGAGCTACCTCTCCCGGTATGCCTCTGTGGTGGCGCTCACATTTTCCGAGACGGCTGATTTCTTCCGCGGACGCGAGACCGTGGTCACGGGCCTGCCCGTGCGCGGCGAGATCGCTGGGCAGCCGCGCTTCGAAGACATGCCGTCCGACAAGTTCTGCGTGTTCGTGACCGGCGGCAGCCAGGGGGCTCACCGCGTGAACGAGATCGCCTCGCAGGCGCTCGTGCTTCTGCGGCGCGACATCGAGCGGAAGGGATTGAAGAAGATGTTTCAGGTCATCCACCAGACGGGCGCGGCGGACGAGGCCGAGGTGAAGGCCCGGTACGAGGCGGCCGGCATCCCCGCGCGCGTAAACGCCTTCGAGCACGAGATGGGACGCGCCTTCGCGACGGTGGACGTTGTGGTTGCCCGCGCCGGTGCCTCCACCTGTTTCGAGGCGCAACCACCAGCACTACAACGCGCAGTCGTTCGTGAAGGCCGGCGGCGCGGACGAGGGCATACAGAAGGACCTCGCCCCGCGTGCTCTCGCCAACTACATCCTCCACAAGATTCTGAATCCCGAGGAGCTTGCGGAGAAGGCGCTGGCCATGCGCAAGGCCGCCACGCCGGACGCCGCCGCAAGGGTCGCGGACATCGTGGAGCAGAAAGCGCTGGCCTGACGCCTTGGCCTCAAACTTTTTTCAACTTTTTTTCCGCAACCCCTTGCGCTCGCGCGGGGGTTTTGCTACACTTGCGACCGTCAGCAGAGAGCCGGGCCTTCCGAAGAGGCGCGGAGCAACTCTATTCCCCTTCGGAATGAAAGGAAAAACTGAATGAAAAAGCTAATGTTTGCAGCGGCTCTCGTTGCGTCGGCAGCGGCTTTCGCCGATCCGATCAACGCGGTCAGCTTTGAAGGCTATGGCCTTGGCGAGACATTCGCCAATGGTAAAATTGAAACCAATGAACATGGTTCGGGCGCGTTCTTCTGCTTCACTGGCGGCGAGTCGAACAGCTCGGTGGTGACGAATGAAACGGTCTCCACCGACAAGCACACGGACTACTTCTCCCAGGCACAAAACGCTCAATACCTCGCTCTTGATACTGAGGGCGGCACGTTCTGGCGCTCAATCAATAACATCATTACAACAACAGGTGAAGGTGAAGGGGCTACCACGACCTATAGCCTCGGCACCGCTCGTGCCGTTCCCTCCACTGGCACCTACCTCGATACGCTCGTGCAGTTCACGGTCACCGAGGACGAGGCGCCGACGCTTGGAGCTGAAGACAAGCTTGCCATCTGGCTTCAGGCCGACAACGGCACCACGAACCTCATGGTAGCAGCGGGGTATTTCGATAGTTCGGATGCTTTTGTCAGTAACAAAGTGTTCGCGCTTAAGGGAGTGGTAATTCAACCTGGTGAATGGTATCGTCTGACAGTAGCGGCAATTGATAACATCTTCACGGATGCGGATGAAGCTGGATACAGAATTGCGGCATTTACGATTCGCATTGACGGAACTGTTATGACTACAGACAATGAGATGACTGTTCATGCTGATGCCTACTCTGGTTGGATAAAAGATTACCTTTCTGCAGAAATGCAAGGTAAGGTTGAGGGTGGCAGTGTGTTTTTGAGCAGGATTCAGGGTGAGACTGATGATCAGACAGGAGCTTTTCTCCCCAACACCCTCCAGGGCGTTGGCTTCCAGGGCACGGGTGCCGTTGACGAAATCGTGTGGACGGAAGAGGATCCGTTCCCGGCTGCGGTGGTTGAGTTCACGCTCACGTACTCGGGCGATGCAAATACGACCTTGGGTGCTGTGACCTACACGATTGATGGTGGTGCGGCGCAGACGCCCACCGAGGGTAAGATTCCGGATGGCGCTTCGGTGTCGATCGCCGCTCCGACGTTCGCGTCGGGCTATCAGCTCGCTGCGCTCACGGTTGATGGCACGCCGGTGGCTTCGCCCGCGTTCCCGTATACGTTCACGATGGCCGCCGATACGACGGTTGCGATCACGTCCGCGCAGATCACCTACACGCTGACGCTTCCGACCGTTGAGCACGCGACTCCGGCTGTTACGGTTAACGGCTCGCCTGCTTCCGGCAACACCTTCCCTGTGGGAACCGAAGTTGTCGTCACCTGGACGGCTGAATCCGGTTATCAGATTACGGCTGGTGCAACCCAGAACATCACCATGAACAGCGACGTGACGGCTACTGCTCCGACCGTGGAAGCGGTTGCGTCGTACCCGACCTACGTTGGTGATGACGCGGCGCTCAAGACCCAGTACGACACGTGGAAGACCACGTATGGTGCTGATAGCGAGAGCGCGTACGAGAAGCAGTTCCTGCTGAACACCGATCCTTCCACGACCGTTGCCGATGACGCGCTCCAGATCGACTCGATCACCGAGAACGCGACGGCTGGCTGGGACATCGTGGTGTCCACCACGGTGACTGGTGCGGTGCTGTCCGATGGTTCGAAGACCACGTACAACGGCTACCTGCTGGTGAAGGCTGCGGATACGCTTGCGGGTCTCGCGACCGCGACGCCTGTTGCCTACCCGGTGACTGCGGTCACGGGCGGCAAGGTGAGCATCACGGTCACGTCCGGCAAGTTCATGAAGGTCGAGCTGACCACGACGGCTCCGGCTCAGAACTAAGAGTTAAGCCGATAAAGCCTTCGGCAGAGCGAAGGCAAACCGCACGGGGCGGCGCACAGTGTGCGCCGCCCTTTGTTGTTGGGGGGCGGGCTCCTCCTTCGGGGTGGCGGGCCTCTGCGCCCGCAAATC
>CADCOC010000005.1:60902-61608 GCA_902802945.1 uncultured bacterium
AATCTGCGGGCCCAGAGGCCCGCCACCCCGACTTTGATGCTGGCGCAGAGGCCCGCCACCCCGACTTTGATGCGGGCGCAGAGGCCCGCTACCCCGACTTTGATGCGGGCCCAGAGGCCCGCCACCCCGATGAGGCCCGCCACCCCGATGAGACTGGGCACAACACCCCTTCGATAGTCTTATCTTTTGAAAAATCAAAAAGATAAGACTATCGCGATTGACCGCCCAGCAGTCATGCTCAAGTATGTTGAGCCCCATGCGTCCGAGATCAAGGACGGACGTTATGAATTCGCGTCGCTTGAAAACCTGCCAGAATGGAACGCCATTCTCGGATTGCAATTCGAGAATCTGGTCGTGAACAACTTCAGGTCCCTTCTGCCGGCCCTGCATCTTGAAGGCGTGCAGGTTTTCTCCGCTGCGCCGTTCAGGAAGGCGAGGAAGAGTGCCGATCGTGGCGTCCAGGTGGACCTGCTTGTCCAGACGCGCAAGGCGGTCGTTTTGGTCGAGATCAAGCGTCAGAGGGAGATCGGCGAGGAGGTCGAGCGCGAGATGGCGGAGAAGGTCCGTCGGCTGCATGTGCCCGCCGGCATGAGCGTACGCACGGCGCTCGTGTACGCCGGGGCGTTGTCAAAGGGTGTCCGTGGCGACGGTTACTTTGACGCACTGATTCCAGCCGAGGTGTTGCTCGGCATGACGTGAGACTTGA
>CADCOC010000006.1 GCA_902802945.1 uncultured bacterium
GGTCGCCAGACAGAGTAAATGCAACTAGGGGCAGGTTAAATGCTCCGTAGTCCAGTGAAGGTGCATTCAGTCTGCCGAGATTGCATTTAACTGCTGATCACAGTTGCGGGGGCGGGTGTCGATCTGAGACGCCGTCCAGGCATATACTGACGTTTTGCGCCCGCTTGCGTCCGATTCGTGCCTTGCCGTATAATATTCATCGCCCCCTCGAGACAATAGTTTCCCCAACCCATCGCGCAAGTCTCGTTTGCGGCGTAGTAGATGCGCCTGGGTGCGGGTTGTGTGTGCCGAGAGGGGCTTACTTCATCTCAATGCCGACGAGCCTGGGCTTCAGCACCACCTCCTTCGGGTCGATCTTCGCGATGTGGAGCTTCTCCGCCGTGCCCTCGCCGTAGAGGAACTCGAACACCTCGAAGGGTGTGCGGTCGCCCTGCGCGTAGCGCACGTAGGCGTTGACGTGGGAGAGCGCGAGGTACGCCTGCTCCTGGGTGAGCGCGTCGAACGAGACGCCCTTCGGGAGGATCTCGCGCACGAGTTCGTGGTTGCGCTCGAGCTGCGACTTCTGGTTGGAGTTCATCGGGTCGCAGAAGAACACCCTGGTGCGCTTCGTGCCGTCCTCGCACTCCTCAATGCGCGAGGGGTAGGAGAACTCCGTGCCGCGGTCGGTGAGGATGACCGGGAAGAGCCTCGTGAAGAGCTCGTGCCCGAGCTCCGCGTAGAGCGCGTCGAACGCGGCGACGACGCTGGCCGCGCACTTGTTGGGGATGAGGATGCCGACCATGAAGCCCGCCCTGAGCCAGTGGAGCGTCATGAGGCAGACGCCGCCCGGGCGTCCGATGACGAGGTCCATGAATACTGGCCCGACGCCGGGATGCTCCGCGAGGAACTTCAGGTAATCCCCGTAGGCACGGTCCACGTAGCATCCGGTCTCGACCTTGTGCTGGTACTCGCGCGCGAGGGACTTGCGCGGGCGGACCATGCACGCGCGCTTGAGGTCGCCGCGCTTCGCGGAGAGGACGCCGTAGTTGACGTAGCGCTGAATGGTGCGCTCGTGGCGCGTGAGCTCCGCCTTGCAGGTGACGCAGATGTGGTGGACGGACTGCCCCGACCTGATCTTCGGGGATACGATTCCGTCGATGTGCTCGCGCTCCCACTGTTCGAGGGCCGCGCCTTGGCGGCTCTCGCTCAGGACCCTGCGATAGTCCTCGTGCGCGCGGCCCGCGACGTAGAAGAGCTTGCGCATGTGGCAGCGCTTCTCGTCGGGGCAGCCGTTGCAGACCTTGCACGTGCGCAGGAGGCGCTTCGGGCAGTCGATGTACTCGACCTTGTCGCATGACCGGTTGCAGTTGCGGTAGCTGCATCGGGCGCATGGCGCGCCCTTGGCGGGGCAGTCAGCGCAGACCCCGGAGAGTTTGCAGTCCTGCCGGTGAACGCACTGGTTCGTGCGCCCGTAGCACCCCTTGAAGGACTCGTAGGTGTGTTTGCCGACCTCCCGCGTGACGGTCGACAGGCTCACTCCGATCTCCTTCGCGATGGACCTTGCGGACTCTTCGGCCGCGAGGCCGAACTCGATGCGGCACCGTTGGGTGCCGTTCATTTGTTTTTTTCCTGCTTTCATCTTGTCTTTCCTTTGTTGCCTCCGCCGGGATTGGCGGAGAGAAGGGATATGATACCGAAATCAGCCCGTGGCTGGTTAAATGCGACGGGCCGCCCCCATGGGGGCGTTGATGTATGTGTTGCCATTGACGAAGATTCTTTCCTTTAGGCATTGTCTATGGCAGAGACAATGCAACCCCCTCCAGTAATGGCAGACTCAATGCAAAATGGTGAAAAGACAGAGTGAATGCGACTCCCCGCTTCGCGGGCAGTCGCATTCACTCTGTCTTTTCACCCCCCCGCTTCGCGGGCAGTCGCATTCACTCTGTCTTTTCACCCGTGAGCTTTCAACCATTTCGGGATTGAACTGCGGCCCTGAATCGCGTATAATATGCGCCGCCTCGGGGGTCTGTCCCCAGGAAACCAGAAGGAGAAGTCCATGAAGAAGTATGTGTGCAAGGTCTGCGGTCACGTGTATGATCCCGCAGAGAACAACGGCGTCGCGTTTGAGGATCTGCCGGATGACTGGGCATGCCCCGTCTGCGGCGTGGGCAAGGACCAGTTCGAAGAGGCGTAAGACCATGGCACAAGAGACGAACGAATACCGCGAGAACCGGCTGGCATCGCTGAAGGCTCTCGCGGAGTTGGGTTTTACCCCGTACGGCCACGCATTTCCGCACACCGATCTGAAGGTCGTCCGCGCCGAGTTCGAGGAGGGCAAGGAGGTCACGGTGGCGGGCCGTCTGCTGATGATCCGCCGCATGGGCAAGATGAACTTCTGCACGCTCAACGACGGCACGGACCGTTTCCAGCTCATCTTCAAGCGCGACGAGCTGGACGAACGGCTCTTCACCGGCTTCAAGCAGCTCAACCTCGGCGACATCATCGGCGTCAAGGGTCGGCTCTTCACCACGCAGAAGGGCGAGAAGTCCGTGATCGTGAAGGACTGGGACCTCCTCGCGAAGGCGCTTGAGCAGCCGCCGGAGAAGTTCCATGGCCTCGCCGACCAGGAGGAGTGCTACCGCCGCCGCTACGTCGACTTGATGACGAACGACGAAAGCCGTGAGCGTTTCTTCACGCGTTCCCGTCTCATCATGGAGATCCGCAAGTACCTCTGGGACCGTGGCTTCGTCGAGGTGGAGACGCCCATCCTCCAGGACCAGGCCGGCGGCGCCGCCGCCAAGCCGTTCTTCTCGCACTTCAACGCGCTCGACAAGGACTGCGTGATGCGCATCGCCCCCGAGCTCTACCTCAAGCGTCTTCTCGTGGGCGGCATGAACAAGGTGTTTGAGCTCGGCAAGGACTTCCGTAACGAGGGCATTGACCGCACGCACAACCCCGAGTTCACCGTGTGCGAGATCTACGAGGCGTACGGCGACCGCACGTCGATGGAGAACATCATGGAAGGACTCCTTCCGCACCTCTGCGACACGGTGATCGGCACGCGTAAGGTTCCCTATGGCGAGAAGGGCGACGTGATCGACTTCACGCCTCCTTACCGCCGCGTGGCGTACAAGGACCTCGTGAAGGAGCTGATGGGCGACGACTGGTTCGACCTAGACTTCGCCACGCAGTTGGAGAAGGCCAAGGCGAAGGGACAGGAGACCGACACCAACCTGGAGTTGGACGGCGTCACCACGGAACTCATGCTCACGCACGAGGTCTACGACAAGCTCATCGAGCGCAACCTCATGCAACCCACGTTCGTGACGCGCATCCCGCACGAGTTCGTCCCGCTTGCCAAGGCGTGCAAGGACGATCCGACGCTCGTGGACGTGTTCGAGTTCGTCGTGGCCGGACGTGAGCTGTGCCCCGGCTACACCGAGCAGAACGACCCGCTCGAGCAGCGTAAGGCGCTCGAAAACCAGGCGGGCGAGGATACGGAAAAAATCGACGAGGACTTCATCTCGGCGCTCGAATGCGGCATGCCCCCGACGGGCGGCCTCGGTTTCGGCGTGGACCGTCTCGTGATGTTCCTCACCGGCACCGATTCCATCCGCGACGTCGTGCTCTTCCCGCAGCTCAAGCGCACCTAAGGCGTTGTCCAAAATATGTTGAACTCAGAAACAATGCCTGGTAGGGCGGTTTCGACGAAACCGCCGCTATCGGCGGCATCATCGATGCCGCCCTACCGTGTTGTGTAAAAGTTATTTTTGGACAATACCTAAATTGTTTTCCTGTGTAACAACCAACAAGAAAGGAACTAGCAAATGAAGAAGATCATTGGATTGGCGGCCCTGATTGCCGCCGGTACCCTTGCGTTTGGCGATTGCTGCCAGACCAAGTCCTGCAAAGGCATCGCGAAGCCCGACTACACTACGTTCATCTGCCACCGCGGCGAATCCCACGATGCGCCGGAGAACACGCTGCCCGCCTACAAGATGGCCGTGGATCGCGGCTTCGGCTTCGAGTGCGACATCTACCTCTCCGCCGACAAGCGCGTGTTCACGTTCCACGACCGCGACCTCAAGCGCACGACCGACGGCGCCTGCACGAAGAAATGCGCCGAGGCGAACTGGGAAACGGAAATCTCCAAGGCCGACGTGGGCGGCTGGGGCAAGTGGAAGGGCTCGAAGTACTCGCCCACGCGTCCCGCGCTCCTCGAAGAGGTGCTGGCGCTCGCTCGCGACGGACGCCAGATCTACGTGGAGGTGAAGCCAGGCCCGGAGATCGTGCCGTACATCAAGGAAGTGTTCGCAAAGCAGAAGACCGCGACGCCCAAGAACGCGCTCTTCATCGCCTTCAACCGCGCGACGTGCAAGAAGCTGAAGGAACTGATGCCCGAGTACAAGGTCTACTGGCTCACGGGGGCTAATGTTGGCCCGAAGGGCGCGAAGAAACCCGTGACGGCCGAGTATATCATCGAGGGCATCAAGGAGACCGGCGCGGACGGCGTTGACTGCCAGTTCAACAGCAAGATCATCACGGCGGACATCATCAAGAAGGTGAAGGACGCCGGATATGAGTTCCACGTGTGGACAGTAGACAAGCTCGATGAGTCGCTCAAGGCGTTCGAGCGCGGCGCGCAGACGGTCACGACCAACTGCGCCAAGAAACAGCTCGACGAGTACAAGAAGCGTTAAATGTTCACAAATCTTCAATGCCATCATCCTAAAATCCTCGGTTGAAAGTCTCACGCAGAGGTGCAGAGAGGCGGAGAGCGCAGAGAAAGTTCAGATATCCGACGAAAAAGAAAACCATGGAAAAAGAATCTCGGAAAGTTCTTTCACCCAATTGATGAACACAAATACATACTCAAACAATGGGGATAAACTCTGCGAACTCTGCCTCTCCGCGACTCTGCGTGAGATATAGCATGGAGAGGTAATATGGTGGCATTTGTGAACAATTGAGATTTGTGAACAATTGATTTCCAGGGAAGTAAATGTCTGTGATTGAGGAAGCCATTCAAGGCGTAGAGCGCGAGCTGCTCCGGCTGATGTCAGAGGAGGGGCGCCCGCGCGTCCTCGTGGAGGCGATGCGCTGGGCCGTTGAAGGCGGCGGCAAGCGCATCCGTCCGCGTATCTGCCTGGCGGCGGCTATCGCCGCCGGCGGAAGCGCGAACGACGCTCTGCTGCCCGCCTGCGCCGTGGAGCTGCTCCACTCCTACACGCTCGTGCATGACGACCTGCCCGCAATGGACAACGACGCGGAGCGGCGCGGGAAGGCGAGCGTGTGGGCCAAGTTCGGCGAGGCGAACGCCATCCTCGCGGGCGACGCCCTGCAGGCGCTCGCGTTCACGGCGCTTGCGCAGACGCCTGAGCGCCGCCCCGGCGCGCGTGCGAAGATGATCGAGTTCTTCGGACGTTGCGCCCTCGGCGTGGTGCGCGGACAGGTCGAGGACATCGTCCCCGGCACGAAGGACGTGCCGTTCATCTACGAACACAAGACGGCCGACCTCTTCATGGCGGCAGCAGTGACGGGCGCGCTCGCAGGCTGCGGCGACGACGCATCCGTCGAGAATCTGCGACTTTACGCCTACCACCTCGGTCTCGCGTTTCAGTACGAGGATGACCTGCTGGACGACGACTCGCCCTTCTCACGCGACGAAACTTTGCGCCGCGTGCAGTCGGAAACTGACGCCGCCCTCGCCGCGCTATCCAGTCTTCCCGGCGACGTCACGTCGCTTGCCGAACTCGCGCGCGTCCTCGTCAACCGCACGCGTTAGGTCGCGCCGGCACGTGCCACCATGCATGTGTCGGGCGAGGCGGTGATGCCATTGCATGCGGCAATGCACACGCCGTAATTCGTAATCGGCACGCCCGCAGCGCGGCAACGCGCAATGCGCGCCTGTACAGCGCGACGCGTAAGCATGCAGCCGCCGCAATGCACAACGAGCGCATACGGCGAAAGATCCTCAGGGAAGGAGTTGCCGCTTGTCCATTCAAACGTGAGCTTCTTCCCCGTCTTCGCCATAATCCACTTAGGCAGTTTCACAGTGCCGATGTCGTTGCATTGGCGATGGTGCGTGCAGCCTTCGGAAATCAACACGCGGTCACCGTCCTTCAGCGTCGCGAGCGCGGCGGCACCGGCGCAGTACGCCGCGAGGTCGCCCTTCGCACGAGCGAAAACGATTGAGAAAGAGGTGAGCGGGATCTCAGGCGGCACGACGGCGGCCACGGCCTTGAACGCCTGCGAGTCGGTGATCACGAATTTCACGGGGAGCAGCGGATTCGGCGGTCGCGGGGCGACCGCCCTACCGAGGATCGGCTGTTCCGGTAGTCGCCCCGCGACCGCCGAGGATCGATGCGAGCTGCGGCGGCTGGCACACGAGCGCAGACGCACCAGCGTCGAGAAGCTCGCGCACGACCTGCTGCTGCGGCAAGATGAGACGCCCCTTCGGCGCGGATTCGTCGATGGGGCACACGCATACCACGAGATCGCCCGCCGACACGAGGTCGCCCACGAGCGGACGCGGCGCGTCCGCAAGACGCACCGCCGCGAGTTCGCGGCGGAATGCCTCCACGTCGTCGCCGCGCCGGTAGTGCAGAACCGCAATGTCGCACGCGCGGCACGCGGCGAGAAAGCGGGCGTAGGCCGTCTCCTCTTCGGCCGCGACAAGCGCGGCCGCTCCCGCGGGAGGTGCCGCGCTTGTCGCGGCACCATCATCCACCCACACGGCGATGTCGGTGGTGGCGAGCACGTCGAGTGATTTCTTCACGCGCATCTCGCCGAGCGGTCCCTCGTCGTCAAGGCCCGCCGTGTCCGTCACGAGACATGGACCGAGCGGCAGGATCTCCATCGCCTTTGAGACGGGGTCGGTGGTCGTTCCAGCCACATCGCTCACGATTGCCACATCCTGTCCCGTCAACCGATTGACGAGCGTTGACTTCCCCGCGTTCCTCAAACCGAAGAACGCGATATGCACGCGGTCGCCCTTAGGCGTCTCATTCAATCCTGCCATTGGTCATTCCAAAGTCTTAAGTCCAAAGTCCTCAATCCTCTGTCCTCTGTCTTCTGTCCTTTGTCCTAACCTCAGAAAAACAAATCCCTCGATCCGGCGCAGGTGGCCTCGTACTGCTTCATCACCGATGGATAGAACTTCGGCACCCACTCCTTGATGCCCGCAAGCTCCTTCTCGATGAGCGCGTTGCCGATGCGGATCGTCTCGGGGTCCTTCGCGAAGTCGTCAAGCCACTCGCGGAAGGTGAGCACCGCGTTGATCTTGCAGAACTTGCCCTCGCGTCCGGTCTTGAGAGCGTCCATGATGCAGCCGCCCGTGCGTCCGCAGCGGTAACCCGCCGTGCAGAAGCTCGTGATGATGCCGCGGTCGGCGAGGTAGCGCACCATCTCCTCGATGGAGCGGTTGTCGCCGAGCATGAACTGCTGGCGCTCCTTCTCCTGGTGAGCCTCGTTCGCGAAATCGCTGTAGCCCTTGATCGCGATGTTGGAGGAGCAGTCGAGCTGCGTCATGCCGTGTGACAGCACGCGGTTGCGCGATGCGGGGCTCTCGCGCGCGGTCACGATGATGCCCGTGTAGGGCACGGCGAGGCGCGCGATCACGATGATGCGCGCGAAGGTGTCGTCGTCGATGAGCCACGGGCTCTCCTCCGGCACGCGCGTGCCGGAGGCCGGCTCGAGGCGCGGGAACGAGAGCGTGTGCGGGCCGATGTTGAACCAGCGCTCGAGGTCGCGCGCGTGCAGCACGGTGGCGAGCAGCTCGAAGCGCCAGTCGCAGAGGCCGTAGAGCACGCCGAGCCCCACGTCGTCCACGCCCGCCTCCATGCAGCGGTGGAAGCACGTGGTGCGCCAGTCGTAGTTGCCCTTCACGCTCCATGCGGGGTGCATCGACTCGTAGAGCTTGCGGTTGTACGTTTCCTGGAACACCTGGAACGTACCGATGCCCACTTCGTGCAGCACGCGGAGGTCGGCGACGGGAAGCGGCGCGGCGTTCACGTTCACGCGGCGGATGCCCACGGGCGCGCCAGTCTTCGGGGCCTTGACCTGACGGTTGTAGCAGGTCTCGATCGTCTCGGCGATGTAGTCGGTGGACGTGGTGGGATGTTCGCCGTAGACGGCGATGAGGCGCTTGTGTCCGATGCGGCCCGCGAGGACGTCGATTTCCTCCTTGAGCTCGTCCATCGTGAGGACGCGGCGCTTCTGGTGTTCGTTGCCGCTGCGAAAGCCGCAGTAGCGGCAGCCGTTCACGCAGAGGTTCGACATGTAGAGCGGCGCGAACATCACGATGCGGTTGTCGTAGACCTTGTGCTTGATGCGGTCCGCCGCCGCGCGCATTTCCTCGAAGAGCGCAGGATCCTCCACGCGCATGAGCGCGGCGACCTCCTCCACGGTGAGGGTTTCGCACGTCTGTTCGCTTTTGGCGATGATCTCGCGGATGCGCACGGAATCGACCGGCGCGGCGTCCGCCGCCGCGAGCGTGCGGTTGATCAGGTCTTCGTCGATGAAATGCTTGCCGCCGGGCAGGTACTTGTCGATCTCTTCCTGGACGACGAAATGCTTCGTATAATCCTCGGCATCCTTGAAATGCCGTATGTCCTTTGCAGTTACCATTTCTAATCCTTCTTCGAAGCGGCATATTGTACCACATTCCCGGCCTTGGGGCGACGCAGGAATATGAACCATACAACGCAGAAAAGCACCGTCGCGCCGACGCTGATGAGGAGCACCGGCCACGGGCCGAGCTTGAACACGAGCGGCACCGACATCGCCACCCACACGCCTCCCATCAGCGGTTCGTGGAAAAGCTGCTTGCAGCCGAACACGGTGGATGCCGACGTCTTGGAATCAGGGTCGACCGTACGGAGCAAAAGCAAACCTGTCGCCGTCACGCCGGTGTACTGTCCAAACTCCACGATGGCGCGCTCGAACCAGTCATCGCCGAACATGCGCTTCGCAAGCCAGCAGGCGCCGAAGAGGGACCACGCCACGCCCGCCACCACTAGGATCGCGAGCGGCTGCCAGTACTTGACGATGAAGTCGAGACGGATCGTGGATACGGCCGCCACCACGAGGAAGTCGAGCGACGCGCCGCCGATGCGGTTGATCTGGCCTCGGTCCACAAGCGAGTCTAGCCGCGTTGCGACGAGCAGCATCTGGATAAACAAACCGCCCATCATGCACAGCGGGAAGAGGGGGATGGACTCGATGATGCGAAGCTCCCGCACGTGATCCGGAAGGTAAGCTCCCGCCCAGACGAGCAGCGACTTGAGTCCGTAGCCCACGAACACCGCAAGCCCCACCACCGCCAGATGCCACGCGAGGGAGTCGATGGAGTCGCAGAGCACTGTCTGCTTTCCGGCGGGCGGCTGAGCGTTCGCGGGATAGAACCCGCGCTGCTCCACGTCGCTCAACTCGTCGAACGTGCGCACGTTCTTCACGTAGCCCTTCCGCACCGCCCAGTTGACGAGCGTCATTCCCACCGTGATGCCGATGACCATGCCGATTGTCGCCATCGTGTAGCCGAGATCGCTCCCCTCGGACCAACCCAGCGCGTTGAACGTCTCGGATAGGCCGCCCACCGTGCCATGTCCGCCCTCGAAGCCAATCTCAAGCAAGTTGCCGAATGCGGGATGCACCCCGAAACAAGGCGTGAATACGAGGATGGAAAGAGCAAGCCCCACCACGTACATACCCCACGCGATGATCTGCGCGAAGCAGAACTGCTCGGCGACGGCGCGTCCGGTGTTGCGGACGTTCGGGAAGCTCTTGCCGATGAACATTGTGGCGAAGACGATGTTAATCAGGAATCCCGGTATCGACTTCCACCCCTCGTGCCATTCTGCCGGCATGTGCTGCCCTGAAATCGTTAGGATGATCAATCCAAGCGCGCCGCCCACGATGGACGAAGGCAGGTAGAGTTTCCTGAGAAACGGGAGCGCGGTGCGGACTGCCTTGCCGCAAACGAGAAGAAAACACAATGCGCAGAACGAGGCGACGGCGGTCATGGACGGAAAATCTCCTTGTAGAACGGTGCCCAGTAGGAAATCACCTGCGTCGCGCCGGCGCGAAAGATCGCGTAGAGCGACTCGCGCGCCGTCGCATAGAGGTCACAGTACCCCTTCTCGGCGGCGGCGTGGATCATGGAATACTCGCCGGAGACGTTGTACGCCATCACAGGCAGCAGCGAACGACGCGACACTTCCTGTATGAGGTCGAGGTAGAAGAGAGCGGGCTTCACCATGAGCGCGTCTGCGCCCTCCGCCGCGTCAAAATCCGATTCGCGCAGCGCGGTGCGCGGATCGCGATACGATGCCTGGTAGCCCTGTCGGTCACCCTGCGACGGCGCGGAGTTCTCCGCGTCACGGAATGGGCCGTACATCTGCGACGCGAACTTCGTCGAATACGAGATGAGCAGCGTCTTCTTGAATCCCTCGTCGTCGAGCGCGTGGCGAATCGCGGCGATCTGTCCGTCCATCATCGCGGACGGCGCAACGCCGTCCGCCCCCGCCTGCGCATGGCTCACCGCCACGCGCGCGAGCATCTCGCATGCGGCGTCGTTGTCGATGTCGCCGTCAAGGTCATGCGGACCGCAGTGTCCGTGCGCCGTGTACGCACAAAGGCACACGTCCGTGAGGATCACGAGATCGGGATAGGCACTGCGCAGCACGGGGATCGCGCGCTGCACGGCCCCGTGCGGATCGGCGGCGGGCGTGCCGCACTCGTCCTTGCCGTCGCCCTCGTGCTGGCCGAAGAGCAGCACGCTCTTCACGCCCTGCGCGACGACCGGCGCAAGTTCCTTAACGAGCTCGTCGGCGGAGAGGCGGAACTGCCCGGGCATTGAATCGATAGCCTCGCGGCGTCCTTCACCCGGCACCACGAACACGGGCCAGATGAACTTCGACGGCGACGGCGCGTCCATGCCGAACATGTCGCGTATCGCCGCCGTGCGGCGCAGGCGCCGCAGTCGGACTTCAGGATAACCGTCCATCGAATTCCCCGGACTACTTCTTCTTCGGCGCGGCCTGCTGCGTTTCCTCGGCGGGAATGATCAGCTTCTGGCCCACGCGGAGCGCGTTCGCCTTGAGACCGGGGTTAGCGGCGAGGATCTTCGGCACGGTCGTCTCAAAGCCCTTCGCGATGAAGGACAGCGTCTGGCCGGCCTCGACGACATGTTCGTAGTAGGGGCCCGTGTAGGCGGGCGCGGCGGGTTTTGCCGGGGCGCCGCCTGACGCGCGCGCGGCCGCCGGTGTTGGGGCGGGGGCGGGCGGACGCGACGCTATGCGCTTCGTGTACTCGGCCTGTTCGCGCGCGGCCTTCGCGGCCGCCTCTGCGGCCTGCAGGGCGGAATCAGCCCGCGCCTGTATCTGCGCTAGAGCCTGCGCCTGGTTCTGCTGCATCTGCTTGGTGATTTCGTTCAGACGGCGCGTGAGGTCGTCCACGATCTCGCGGCGCATCGCGTCCTGGTCACGGCGCACTTCCGCGCGCAACTCTGCGATCTCGCCGCGCAGCTTGTCGACGTCCGCGCGCAGTTCGGCCGCGTCGCCGCTGCCACTCTCGACCTTCACGAGGCGCGCTGCGATCTGCTCCTGATTGTTCGCCAGCACCTCGAACTGCTGGACAAGACGCGGCACCTCCTCTAGCGCCTGGCGGTCCTGATAGGCCATGCGCGCACTGGCGGACGCCTCCATCACATTGGCGTCCTGCGCCCAGGCTGGCGCCAAGGCCGCAAGGCCAAACAGAGTTATGAGTGATTTCTTCATTTGATTCTCCTTTGTTATACAATCCAGAAAATTATCCACAGCGCGGCAAAGACGCCGACGAACGTCAGGAAACGCGATTGACGTCGGCTCACAATGGCGCATGCGTTTGAGAACCCGCATGCGGGAAGTCCGCCGCTGGAAAGACAGTGGAACAGGCGTCTGCGGACGCGGTCCGAGCCCGGCGTGTCCGACAATACGTCGTCCTCGGTGTCAAGAAGCCACGGAATGTCATCGCCCGTCCAGGCGTGACTTCTTTCTACAAGCGATGTGTGAACTGCGGACATGGTCAGGGAAGTTTGATGGTCTGACCCGCCCTCACGCTGCCGTTGAGGGGAATCGTGGCCTTGTTCGCCTCGCGGATGTCGCGCCACTTGCTGCGCGAGCCGTAGAAGCGCGAGGCGATTGTCATGAGCGTGTCGCCGGGTTGGATGACGTAAGTGTCGGGACGGGACGGGCTAGCAGGCTTCTTGACTCCGCCCAGCAGACCGTTCAGACCACCGCTGTGCGCCACGCCTGCAGACGCAGCCGGCTTCGGATCGGACTCGGTCGAACGGTCAATGATAAGGGGCGGCTTCTTGATGGGCGGCGGCTGCGCTGGCCCCGACATCTCGTCGGCAGGAATAACCGGTTTCTGTATGGCCGTCGGACGGGACTTTCCACCCGCCTCTTCGCGCTTCACCTTGGAAATCTGACTCTTCACCGCCGGAGAGGCGACAAGCGGACCATCGTCGCCGTCGTCTTCCAGGAGTTCCTTGTCCGTCGGAATCAACGGACGCTGGCGCTGTTCTTCCGCATCGGACACGCGCAGCTCTGCCAGTAGTTTCTTCGCCTCTGCGTTAAGGTTGGCCGCACGCCCCTTCCCGGATGTGCCGACGCCCGAGAGAAGGTAACGCAGGTTCTTGTTTTCCTTCTGGAGACGGGCGACCTCCGCCGCCAGGCGGGAATTGTCCGCACTGAGTTTCTTCTCACCGTCCGCAGGGTCGACCTTGCGCGGCGGCGTGATTCCGTTCTTCCGCGCGTGCTCGGCAAGCATCATGCTCTTGCATTCTTCAATTCTGTCCGCGGCAAGCGTCGTCTTGTCCTCCGCCGGACGCATGTCGAGGTAGAGGCTGAAATGAACTAGCGCGCCCATGTAGTCCTTACGCTGTTCCTGCAGGAGCGTCGCCAGCTGAAAATGCGCAAGGTAGTCTTTCGGGTCGCTCTTCAGGACATGCTTGAAGCCCGCAATCGCGGCGTCTATGCGCCCGGCCTGGAAGTCCTCCATCGCATTGGCGCGCACGCTGGAGTTGTTGGGAACGTCCGTCGGCTGTCCGCAGCCGCACAGGCCGCAGAGGAATGCCGTGGCCAACGTTGCCACGATCCACGCGGAATACTCACGAGTCTTCATCTTCATCCTCCTCTTCTTCTGTTTCGTCGTCATCGTCTAGTTCTTCTTCCTCGTCTTCAAAGTCTTCTTCGTCATCATCGTCGTCGTCGTCGAATTCATCCGGCGTGTCGTCGATGAAGATGTCGTCGTCGTCGTTGACGCCCGTCGATCCGATGCGCGCAACGGTCAAAGGTTCTTCCGGAGATTCCGGATCTTCCGGATTTTCCGGAGATTCCGGAGCTTCCGGATTTTCCGGAGATTCCGGAATTTCCGGAGATTCCGGATTTTCCGGTTCCTTCGGCTTCTCCTTCTTCACGAAGAGCTTCGCGCGCTCGCGCGGGTTGGATCGCTGGAGCGTGGGGTCGATCGCGTTGAGCTCGCTCAGCGAGGCGAGGCCGAAGTGCTCGAGGAAGAGCGGCGTGGTGCCGTAGAGGAACGGGTGCCCGGGAAGTTCGCTGCGGCCGACAAGGCGCACGAGCTGCAAATCTACGAGTGTCTTCACGATCGTGTCCACCGCCACGCCGCGAATCTGTTCGACCTCGGACTTCGTGATCGGCTGACGGTAGGCGATGATCGCGAGCGTCTCCAGCGCAGCACGGGAGAGACGGTTCGGACGGTCCAGCTTCAGGAGCGCGCGCACGTAGCGTCCGCACGAGGGCGCGGTCTGCAGACGGTACGCGCCGCCCGCGCACACGAGGCGGAACCCGCAGCCGGAACGCTCCAGTTCCTTCTCGAGGCCATGGACCGCCTGCTCGACCTCGCGCGTCGTGCAGCTCTGGTACACGCCCATCACCTCCGCGTTCTCGCCTTCTTCGGGTTCGACGCCGCGAATGCACTGGCGCAGATCGGTAATCGTAAGGGGCGTCTGCGAGGCGAAGAGCAGCGCGCCGACGATCTCCTGCAGCGATGACGGCAGAGGGATCTTCGGCTCCTTCGGCTTTGGAATCGGCGTGGGCTTGCGCTCTTCCGCAGGCGCAGCGGCCTCCGCGTCATCGACCGGGACCTCCGCCGGAGTTTCAGCAGCATCTACTGGCACATCCGGCGGAACTTCGGCAGCGTCAACCGGAACCTCCACCGGAACCTCTACGGGCGTTTCGGCGGGCGTCTCGACCGGAGACTCAACAGGCGTCTCGATTTTCTCTTCTTCAGGTTCCATAGTCGTCGGGTGCCTCAAGTGGTTTGTCGTCCGGCATCTCCTTTGAGGGGAGAACCGTGATTTCGTGGAATGCGTCGTTCTGGTACACGATCACGCGGTGCTGGCGCAGCAGCTCAAGCAGGGCGAGGAACGTCACGATCACCTCTCCGCGCGGCGACCGCGCCGTAAACAAGGTCGAAAACGAGATCTGCCCCTCCGCGCGCGAGCGCTCGAGGATCATGTCCATCTTGTCGGGCACGCTCCAGCGCATGCCCTTCAGCTCCTCCTGCGGAATCTCGTTGAGGCGCGCGAGCACCTCCTGAAATGCGGTGAGGAGGTCGAACATGTCGATGCTCGCGAGCGCGTCCGCGGCGTCCGCCGCCGTCTTCTCGAACTTGGGGCGCCCACCGCCGTAGTCGAACGACTCCTGCGTGAGCGCCTCGTACTCTGCGAGCTTGCCGGCGGCGTCCTTGAACTTCTTGTACTCTATCAGCTGGCGCACGAGGTCGAGGCGCGGGTCCACCCACTCCTCGTCCGTCCCCTCCTCGGTCTGCCGACGGTCGACGGGCAGCATCATGCGGCTCTTGATCACCATGAGCGTGGCGGCCATCACGATGAACTCGCCGGCCACATCGAGGTTGAGCTGGCGCATGAGGTCGAGGTACTGCATGTACTGCTCGGTGATGCGCCCGATCGGAATATCGTAGATCTCCAGCTCCTCGCGGCGGATAAGGTACAAAAGCAGATCAAGGGGACCCTCGAATATCTCGAGGTTCACCTTGTAGTCTTCTGCAAATAGTTCCGCTTGTGCCATGGCGTGTATATTATAGCAAATTCTCGCATGGGGGCGAGTCCACTATTTAGCCCCCTTCTCCAAATTGCATTTCCGACAGAGCATCTGGAGGTTGCCGAGGATCGTATGTCCTCCATTCGCCCACGGCATCTTGTGGTCGCCGTGCATCTCCTCGTATGCGAACGCCTTGCCGCATACGGCGCATCTGCCGTCCTGCCGCTCGTAGGCGGCGCGCTTCTGCGAATCGGTGAACTTGCGTATCGAAAGCGCGTTCTCCCGTTCTCCGCCGGAAAGAAGATACTCGTAGACGCCGCTCTTCCTCGTCACGTCATCGTCGGCCATGAGCCGCGCCACCTCGCGCTCCAATGCGGCGGGATCGTATTCGCACCTGCCGAATTCGTTGTACAGCTCGCCCCATTCCACGCCTTTCATCTCGCGGCGGTATTTCGGGAAGAGCGTCCGCGTCCATGCGATGACGTTCTGGAAATACACCCACAGCGCGGTCGCGCTTGCGTCGTGCTGGTGCGCCGCCATGTAGCCCTCGATGTCGCCTTTGGCAAACCACCGTATCGCCGTCTCGAGGTAGTCCTGCCGGATGGGCGAACCCGCCATGTATCTGCCGCCAAGCTGGAACGCCGCGCACTCCGTCTTGGAGAAATGGCGCTTGGCGTCCGCCGTCCACGGCCCGGCATAGACGGCGTTGCGCAACTCCTGTTCCGTCAGCTCCTCGCCCGCGATGTTGATCGTGCGGAACCATTCGAGTTTTTCCGAATCAGTGCCCGCGCAGAGATAGACCGTCAGTTTGTAGTCGCGGAACGCCTCCTGTTCGTCCGGCAGGAGGTTGTCGAAGAACAGCTGGCTTCCGCGCCACGGGAAGGAGAAGTCGCCCTCGCGGAAGCGGCAAAGAGACAAGGTGCGCTGCTGCCCGTCGATGACCTCGAACGTGCCGTCTCCGCGCACGGCCCAGTACATCGTGTTGAGCGGCCAGCCGTGCATCGCGGTGTTGACGACGGCCTGCTGCTGCTTTTCGGAGTAGATGAACTCGCGCTGGTACTTCGGGCGGACGTCGAGCCGGCCGCCGTACGCCACCACGCCGTCCTCGGCATGGTCTGCGTAGCCCTCGCACAACTCGCGCACGGTCAAAGACAAAGGCTCGATCTTCATTGCGCGTCTCCTTGCGTATGTGTCATGGCGCGAAGCCCTTTCCGCCGCCCGGCATGAGGTTGACCGTGGTATCCGCCTCAAGATTCAGGTCGTTCTCGTTGGGGTTGAAATAGCTGACGAAGTTCATGCCGAAGCAGAAACTGATCGGGCCGTATATCTTCGCGTAGTTGGCGGCGACAAGACGACCTTTATCATCGCGCCTTGTGCGGGTGCGGATGACAAGATACTCGTCACCATCCAGAAGTTCCGTCGCGTATCTGCCTTTGTACTTCTTGCCCCACGAATCAAAATCAAGACGCTTCATGTAAACAGCATTCGTTTTTGCCGCATAATCCGAGCGGAAACGCGTGCCCGTGCACTTCGCCACATAGCAACCATCGTCAACGGCATTCGTGAACACAAGCGCACAGTCCAGTGATTTGTCCTGCTGTAGATGTTCCTCAGAGTATTCAACGAAAAAGTCGGCGACTTCGCCCTTGCCATCAGGTTTAGTCCAATCGCCAATCTTCAAATCAAATCCCCAGACGCCGAAGCGAGCCCTGCCTGGATATTTGAGTTGACGTCCTACGGATTCAGGACGATTGCTCACATGCATTGGGACAGGCTTTGCAATCGGCTTCAGCCGCACAACAAGATTCGTCTCAAACTGTGTCTGGCGGAGCGTGAAACCACTTCCCGCCCTTGCGAAGCCGACACCACCGCCTGTGCCATAATACCCATCAGCGCGTACGGTATATGAAAAATTCATGGACTTGCAGAGAAACTCGATGCGTGTCTCACCGTTGGTGTCCGTATTTCCTTCAATATCCATCATCACATCACGTCCAAAGCCCTCTCCGGGAATCCATTTCTTAAAAGTATTGACGCTCACCACCGCATTGCTTATGGGACAGCCGTCATAATCCACGACCTTAAAATGCGCTGCGGAATCACGCTGAAACAACGCCGCAATTACGTGACCAAAACAAACTACGGCGACCAAAACAAATAGACACGTCTTCTTCATTATCTCAACCCACCTCTCTCTATTATAGACAAGAACACCTCCCTCACGACCTGATAGGGACGGTTTTTTATGTCACTGTGCTTCCACGCTTGTTTATGCCCAGCTCCATACAAACCATCCCACGCCGTCACAACGGAGGGCATCGCCGGCATATTCACGTTACGATCATCCCCCCAAGCACGATTTTGACTTCCAACTTTATTCGCCCCAGCTGCATACGATTCGGCGGGAATGCCGTCGGCGAGGACGTGCTTACGGACGGCGGGCTGCATCGCCAACGCAGAGCCGTTAGTACCGTACAGTCCCCGTTCGTCAAAAAGCCCGAAGAACGAGTTTGTACGAATCAAGTCGTCGGCCAGGTTCGCCGCGTTTGCCGGATTCATGTGGGAAAGCAGATTGTCGTATGCGCCGTTAAACGACCACCCCGCCTCGTTGTTGCCGGGAAGATACGCCGGCCATCGTCCCTTGCGCGACTCCTGGTTATACCATGCGTAGTTCCCCGAAAGAAGCGATTGCGCAACACCATTCCCGTTTGTCAGCACCTCCTCCCCCGTCGAATAGTAGTTGTAGGCGTTCGTGATGCTCGCGAAGCGGCCACGCCACGTCAGGCCGCACCGCCCGTCGTTCGGATCGAGCCGCTTCCACGCCTCGTGCCAGCGGCTCGCCCAGAGCCGGTTCGTGTAGCCGTGCCAGTCGGGGTTCGCCATGTTGTGCGACGACTCGTCCGTGACCTCGTCCGCGTCGTATGCCTCCATCGGCACCGCCGCGTTCAGCATGAAGTACGCGGATACCTGCATCCCGTGGTCGGCAATCGCGCTCGAGACGAGCATGTTGCCGAGGCTGTGCGCCGCGACCACCTTCTCGCCGGGAAGCTGCGCGACGATGTTGATCAGCGCGGACGCGGACTCGAAGGCATGCTCCACGTTCACGTAGTAGTTCGGCGTGTTGTCGAGGTACCACCACTTTCGGCTGTCGTCGCCGTACCACGTCACAGCTGTGAACGCGCAGTTCGCCCCCGCCTGCCACAGCCGCTTGAACATCTCCGCGCCCCATCCCCGCGCCTTCTCCTCGCTCACGGAATAGCCGTGTACGAATACGAAATGCTTCCCGTTCGTCTCTGCGTCCGGAAGGCCAGGCGGCTCAGACAACCTTGATTCGAGCCCCGTCCCGACCACGCCCCCCGCCGCCGCCCGGACGTTCGCCCAGCGCATCATGTCCTCGACGTGGACGATGTTCATCGGCAGTCCGAATGAATAAAGGACCTTCCGGTCCTGCTTGTTGTACATCACCACGACAAGCGGCTTGGTCGACGGGCGCACGCCTTCCACCATCATGATGCCCTTGGACGGGTCGGCAAGGATCATGTTGATGACGTTCTGCGGCACGTTGATGCCGTTTGCGGTGATTCGCGTAACCGTCGCCTCGTGTGCGTTCTGGTTCAAATCCGGCCCGCAGCCCCCCACGTCCTCGCGGTGGAACTTCCCCGCCTCAAGGTTGCCGAGGCTCGTCCACACGATGTTGACCGCCGCGTCGGGATGCAAGAGCCCCACGCCGACCTGCCCACCGGAAAGCCACGGCGCAAAGGACGATATGTTGAGCCACATCGGGAAAAAATCGACCAAGTCCCTGCGTCCGTTCACATGGCCGTCGTTGCAGTCAGCGTTCGACTGCTTCGGAATGTCAACCGGCTCTTCCTCGGAATCGGACTTGTCCGCGTCGTCGTTCACCCACATGCGGAACACCTTGCCGCGCAGATAGGCGTCAAGGTCCGACTCGGCGTATGCACCGACACCGGCACACAACGCCAAGGCAAATGCGAGTATCTTGCCGTACGACCTCACTTCCTCCTCCTGATCACGATGCGGTCGTAGAGACGGAGCAGCTTGCCGCCGCGCTCGATGTAGAAAGTCGGGCCGCCGTCGTTGCGGCCCAGCCGCTCGCGAATCGGCTTCATGTCCGCCAGCTCCAGGCTCATGCCCACGATCTCGAACTGGTCGGGATTGTACTTGTCGAGGAACGTGATCGGCACGCCCATCTTGCCGTCGTAGTCCTTCGGAATCTCGCTCGTCTTGCTTACCTCAATCGCGTCGTAGTTCAAATACGTCGGATATTCCTCCGGCGTGTATTCCTTCCAGAGGATCATCTCGTCATGGCGCGATAAATAGTCAAGGTTTGTGAACCACCTCACTCCTTTAACGCGAATGTACTTCTTGCCGTTTTCATCCACTCGATAGGATGCAGCATAAAGGGGGTAGTCGTCTGGCACTCCAAACTCCCGATCTCCGCTATGAATGCTCACTCCCATCCAAAGTTTATTCGCCTGTATCAAAGGGAATATTTCTTTGTACTTGACCGCGTTCACATTTCCTATGATGAGAAACTTCTTGTCGTACTTGACGAGTTGCGCGACGTATTCGCGGAAGAGCGAGAACGGCGGATTGGTGACGACGATGTCGGCCTGTTTAAGAAGTTCGATGCACTCCTCGCTTCTGAAGTCGCCGTCGCCCTTGAGGTAGCGGATGCCGATTTCGGCCGGGTCGGGAATGCGGTTGCCGTTCTTGTCGCCGGTGTATTCAAGCCAGATGGCGCGCTCGCTCGCGTTCTGGCTGAAGAGGTCGCGCTCCTGGTTCTTGTAGCAGGTGGTGATGAGGCGCTTCAGGCCCAGCCGCTCGAACTGGTAGGAAAAGTAATGGAAGAAGTTGCTCACGCGCGGATCGTCGCAGTTGCAGAGTACCGTCTTGCCGCGAAAATGCTCCTTGTAGTGGGCAAGTTCGCGCTCGATGTCTTCGAGACGCGTGTAGAACTCGTCCTTCTTCTGCTTTTTCGCCCGACCGAGGCTGCTGTTGTCGTTCTTCGCCATATCGGACTACAACCCCACGGCCCGGCGCACCTTCTCCATCGTGGGCGCGGCGGCTGCGCGGGCGCGCTTCGCGCCGTCCTGAAGGATGTCCTCGAGCGCGGCGGGGTCCTTCGCGAGCTCCTCGCGCCGCTCCTTGAACGGGTCGAACAGCCTGTGGTACGCCGCGAGGAGCGCCTTCTTCGCGTGACCGTAGCCGTAGTTGCCGGCGCGGAAGCTCGCGGCCATCTGTGAGACCTCCTCGGGCGTCGCAAAGAGCTTGTAGAGCTCATAGATGGAGTTGCCTTCCGGCTCCTTCGGTTCCTCCATCGTCTTGGAGTCCGTCACGATACCCATCACCTTCTTTTTCGCGGATACGTCGAAGAGTTCGATCGTGTTGTGGTAGCTCTTGGACATCTTCTGTCCGTCGGTGCCGGGAATGGTGGCGACGGTCTCGGGGATGTAGGCGTCGGGAATCTTGAAGATCTCGCCGTATGCGTTGTTGAATTTGATCGCGAGGTCGCGCGTCACCTCGAGGTGCTGCTTCTGGTCCTTGCCCACCGGCACGAGATCGCTCTGCATGATCAGGATGTCCGCCGCCATCAGGACAGGATACGCGAAGAGGCCGTGCGTCGCGTCGAAGCCGTGCGCCATCTTGTCCTTATAGCTGTGGCAGCGCTCGAGGAGGCCCATCGGCGTGAGGCAGGAGAGGTACCACGCGAGTTCCTGCACCTCCGGGACGTCGCTCTGGCGGTAGACGATCGTCTTCGCGGGGTCGAGTCCGCAGGCGAGGTAGTCAAGCGCCACTTCGCGCGTCGATTCGCGCAGCGCCGCGCCGTCGCGAACCGTGGTCATGGCGTGGAAATTCGCGATGAACATGAACATGTCCTCGCCCTTCGCCTGAAGGTCGAACATGGACTTCATGGCGCCGAAGTAGTTGCCCCAGTGCAACTTCCCCGACGGCTGAATGCCTGTCAAGATACGCATAAGCCTAATGCCTCCTAAAAATGAAGGAGTATTTTACCCTTTTTCGGGTGCGAATTCAAGTAGAAGCGCGCCGCGCAATAGACTTGTATGTGGGCGGCATGGACTCGATCACCATGCGGCCCTTTTCGAGCAGGTCGCGCAGACGCGGTGCGTCCTGAGTATCCAACGCCTCCTTGAATGCGGCAAGGCGTTCGACGAGGCCGCCGAGCACGGAGGAGAGCGCCTCTTTGTTGGCTAGGAAAAGGTTCGTCCAGATGTCGGGGTTGAGGCGCGCGACGCGCGTCATGTCGTAGAAGCTCCCGGCAGAGAAGCCCGCGTGGTCCTTCGCAAGGGGATCCTGGATGTAGGCGGACGAGACGACGTGCGCGAGCTGGCTCGTGAGGGCGATCATCTCGTCGTGGTGCTCGGGCGTGGTGAACACCACGCGCCCGAAGCCAAGTTCCTTGAAGAACGCCTCCAGCATGTCGAGCGGACCGCGTCCGCACGAAGGGTACGGCGTGAGGATCATCGACGCGTCGGAGAAGAGGTCGGGCGTCGCGTTCGCGTAGCCGGCCACCTCCTTGCCCGCCATCGGATGCCCGCCCACGAACGTCCACGGCGTGGCGCCGTAGGCGTACTTGCGCAGCGCCGCGCAGATCGCGCCCTTCACGCCCGTTGCATCCACCACAACGGCGCCGGGCTTGAACGCGGACTGGTGGGCGTCGATCCACGGCACGACGGCGTCGGGCGGCAGGGAGATAAGGTAAAGGTCGGGGCTGCCCGCCGTCGAGGTCATGTCCTCCTCCAGCACGGCCGCCGCCGCGCCGTCCGCGACCGCCCGCTCGGACGTCGCGCGCGTGCGATTCCACACCGACACGCAATGCCCCGCGCGCGTCGCCGCCTGCGCGAACGACCCACCGATCAGTCCAAGTCCAACAATGCCTATGTTCACGTAAAATACTCCACGTCAAGATTGAGAAAGCCGACTTGCGGCTGAAGTTCCGCCAAGCGCGCCAAAGGCAAGTTGTTTAAAACAAGTTGTTTCCTTTCTACGGAAGGTCATGTGACAGTGGAAAATTCGACGTCACGCAGCGGCCTTCTTGTATCCCGTTGCCTGTGCGTTCCACGCGAATAGGAAGAACACCATGCCGATGAGGGCGAATCCGCCGATTGAGAGCAATGCGGCGTTCCAGCCGAAGTGCTTGCTGATGAGCGCAATGCCGATGCCGGATACCGTCGTGGCGGCATAGCCCATGATGCCCATGAAGCCGTTCGCCATCGCCGCCGCGTCATTCGTGGCCTGCTGCGCCGCCACGATGCCGATCAGCGCCTGCGGACCGTAGATGAAGAAGCCCGTCCCCATCAGGAGAAGCGTCGCCTGCCAGATCGCAGCTCCGGCTGGCAGATACCAGAACCCGAGCGCGCACAGTCCCGCGAAGAACATGCAGAACACGCACGTCCGCACGCCGCGTCCGGCGAACAGTTTGTCCGTGATCCATCCCGCGAAAATCGTGCCCACGACGGCGGCCAGCTCGAAGGCGATGATCATCATGCCGCCCTTCGACACGGGAATGCCCTTGTATTCCTTCAGGAAGGTGGGACCCCAGTCGAGGAACCCGAAGCGCACGACGTACACGAAGAAGTTCGCGAGCGCGCAGAGCCAGATCACGCGGTTGCGGAAGACGAGCCTGCGCCGGTCGGCGTCCGTCACCTGACGCTTCTCCGCCTCGTCCGCCTTTCCGCGCACGTCGGAGAGATCTAGTTCAGGCAGCCCCTCCTCGTGAGGACCGTCCTTGACGGAGAAGAAGCAGAACACGGCAGCGAGGCCCGCCAGCGCCGCCGGCACGTAGAAGCACCAGCGCCAGTTCATGCCAATCGCGAACAGCAGCGAGCAGATGCCGAGCGCGAGCGCCGAGCCGAAGGAGTGGGACGTGTTCCAGATGGACATCTTCGTGGCGAGCTCCTTCGGGTGTATCCAGTGCGTGAGCATTTTCGCGCACGCCGGGAAGCCCATGCCGAGCGTCCAGCCGTTGATCACCCAGAACACCGCGAAGAGGATCGTCAGCGACGTGCAGCCGAACAGGAAGTTCATCAGCGCCGAGAGCGCAAGTCCGATCGCCATGAAGATGCGGCCGTTGAGCTTGTCCGCCCAGAAGCCGTTCGCGAACCGACTGATCCCGTACAGCACGCCGTGTACGGTGAGGATCACTCCGAGGGCCTCCTTGGTGATCACGCCCTCGTCCAGCATTCCCGGCTGCGCCATCGAGAGGTTCTTGCGCGTCACGTAGAAGAACATGTAGACGATCATGCTGTAGATGATGAACTTCCACTGCGCGCGTTTGAATGTCTTTGCCTGTGCTTCTGTCATTTGCTGTTTCCTTTCTGCCCGTAGTAGGCTTTCGGGCCATGCTTGCGGGAATAGTGTTTTTCAATAAGGTCTCGGTTCATCTGGATGGCGGGGTTGAGCGCCACGGAAAGCAAGGCGATCTTCGCGACCTCCTCCAGGATCACCGCGTGCTCCACGGCGTCGGCTGCGTCACGGCCCCAGGTGAACGGACCATGGTGGGCCACGAGCGCGCCCGGCGTGGCAACGGGGTCGATGCCGAGACGGTGGATCGTCTCCACTACGGCGTCTCCCGTCGCCTCCTCGTATGCCTCGCTAATGCGGTAGGACGGGATTTCCCCAGTCACCGGCACGTCGTCGTGGAAGGTGTCCGCGTGCGTGGTGCCGATGTTCGGAATCGACCGCCCCGCCTGCGCCCACGCCGTCGCGTAGGCCGAATGGGTGTGGACGACGCCCCCTATGGAAGGGAACGCCTTGTAGAGGACAAGGTGCGTGGGTGTGTCGCTCGAAGGGCGGTAGTTCCCCTCCACCACCTTGCCGTCAAGGTCCACCACCACCATGTCGGAGGGCTTCATGCCGTCATACGGAACGCCGCTCGGCTTGATCACCACGAGCCCGCGTTCGCGGTCTATTTCACTCGCATTGCCCCAGGTGAGTATGGCGAGACCCTCACGAGCAAGCGCGAGGTTGGCTGCGCAGACGCGCTCCTTTGTTTCCTCCAGCATTGAGTCTACCGTCGTTTTGGTTTTCACGTTAAGGCACGCCTAGGAGCCCCAGCGCGTGCTTTGGCGATATTGTCTCACATTTCCTATCGAGTTGCAAGGGGAATCACTTTCCGTAACTGAAGTACTTTTCCGTGCCGTAGGGGAAGTCCGTGAGGCGGAAGTTGCCCACGTGGTCCCAGAGAATCGAGTACCCCTTCTGGAAGGAGAGGAATATCCACGGACAGTCCTCGCGCACGATCTCCTGCGCGCGCTTCCACGCCGCATGGCGCGCCTCGGGCGTGGCGGCAGACATCGCCTCGTCGTAGCATTTGTCGAATTCCGGATTTCTGTAGTTGCCGTGGTTCGCGCCCGGCGAGCAGTTCTTCGAGTGGAAGAGCTGAAGGAAGTTCTCCGCGTCCGGGTAGTCGCCCACCCAACCGAGCATGAAGAGCGTCGCATGACCGTCCGAGACGGCCTTGAGGTACGCCGCCCACGTCATGAACTGCGGTTCGAGCTTGATGCCCACGCGGTCGTAGAAGCCCTGCAGCAGCTCCACCTCCTCGCGCGCGCCCTGGTCGGCCCGCCCCAGCGAGATCGGGAGTACGAGTCGCTTGCCCGTGCTCGGATCCTTGCCGTCCGGGAACCCCGCCTCTTCCAGCAGCTTCTTCGCCTTCTCCAAGTTGAACGCATATTCGAACGGCTCTTCGATCCGCCCGTCCACGCCCGGCGGCACCGGACCATCCGCCGGGTCCACGCGGTCGTTGAAGAACCGCTTCCAGGCCGGCGCGTCAAAAGCGCAGTTGAGCGCCTGGCGGAGCTTCTTGTTCTTGCCGAGCAGCGGATCGTCCATGTTCACGCCCACGTATCCCACCTGGAGCGTTGGCGCGGAGAGGAGGCGCACGCCCTTGGCGGACAGCGACGGCATGAGCTTCCCGTCCTTGTCCACAACGGCGTCCCAGTTGTTGCGGTCCACGCCGCCGAGGCAGTCCACTTCCTTGCCGAGGAACATCAGCCACTGGGTAGAGTTGTCGCCCACGACGACATACTCGATCTTGTCGAACGGCGCTGGGTTCTTGATCTCCGGCCACCTGCGCCAGGAGACGTCGCGCGTGAAGATCATGCGGTAGTTACGCCACCACTCCGCGAGGCGGTACGGACCGGTCCCCACCGCGTGCTGCCCGAACGACGTGCCGTACTTCTCCACCGCCTCGTGCGCCACCACTGCGGAGTACGACAGCGCTGTAAGCCAAGGGAACACGTGGAACGGCTTCTTCAGCTTGATGGCAACTGTCCGCGCGTCGGTGGTCTCGATTTTGTCGACGTAGTCCATCGTCCACATGCCGCTCGACGCGTTCGCGGGGTCGCGCAGGCGATTGAGCGAATACACCACGTCCTCCGCAGTCGCCAACCGGCCCTTCCCGTCGGGGAAGCAGGGGTCGTCCTGGAAGCGCACGCCGTCGCGCAGACGGTAGGTGTACACGAGACGGTCCGCGCTCATCACGGGAAGGTCGCACGCACCCGCCCTGAGACGGTAGGGGCGCGCCTCGTAGTCAACCTCCAGCAGCGGCTCGTAAACGAGCGCGGCCGCGCGGGAGTCGTACACGGCGGACGTGTGGATGGGATCCATCGAGGCCACGCGCTCCAGCGGGCGACGGAACGTGACGCCGCCGGCCGCGTAGGCCGACAGCAACAGCAAGGTGATTCCTATTCTTCTCATTTCTTTTTCTCCGCGTCGGATTTCAGCAGCACCACGCCACCCCCGTCATCAGCGCAGCCGTGTAGGCGGCCGAGACCACGTCGTCGAACAGGACGCCCGACGCCGTGTGGATGTTGCGGTCGATGTAACGTGCAATCGGCAGCTTGATCGCATCGAGGATTCGGAACACCGCAAATCCCGCTATCGCGAGCTGCCATACGGGAAAGGCCGGACGGTCGGGCAGGACCCAGAACAGCGGCACGCAGAGGTAGCCCACGACCTCGTCCAGCACGAAGTGCCGCGGATCGGGGTTGTTCCACCGCCGCTGCGCCCACGGCGTAAGCCAATAGTGAATTGCGGAAAAAAGCAACGCGCCGAAGAAACACCATGCCCGCACGGCTTCGTCGCCACACCCGGCAAACACTGCGGCAAGATGCCACGCAAGCCCGGTGAGCGCGCCGAACGAGCCCGGCACGATGGGGGCGAGACCGAGGAAAAACCCGCTCGCCAGAAACAGCTTCAGTCTATCTTCTTTCTTCACGCGGCACAGTATACCATATTTCACAGGCGTGTGCCGCATGTTAGTTCACCAGCGAAAACAACTCGTCAACCGTGCGGCAGAGCTTAACCACGGACCAGAGACGACGCCAACGCGGCACGGCGCACCAGTAGGAGACAAGTTCCTTCATCCGGCCAAGCACCGGCACGTCGCCGCACAGCTCTTCCCGGGACCGCACGACGTACGCGCGCAGCAGGGCGTCCGCGTCGGCGCGCGCGCCAAGCGCCCGCACGAACGCGCGTCCCAACATCACGCCAGCCACGCCGTCAGGCAAATCACCCAGACGGTCCAGCTCCGCGTCTCCGTTGTAGATCACGGGATTGGCAGATTCTGCGAGAATTTCGGCGAAGCGCGCACGGTCCACTTCGCCATCGTACATCTGCCGCGCCGTGCGCGCATGTACCGTGAGCGCGGCAAGGGGATAGCGGTTGATGCGCGGCAGAAGTGCGCGAAGATCATCCGGCGACTCCACCCCGAGGCGCACCTTGAGCGAGAACTTTCCCGGCCCCATCTCCTCGCACCCCGCCGCGAGCAGCGCCTCGAGCAAGTCCGGCGTGCGCAGGAGACCAGAGCCGCGTCCGCGCCGCACGATCATCGGGAACGGACACCCCGCGTTGAGGTCTGCGCGGTCGAAACCCCGTTCGCGGAACGCGCGCAGGAGCGTGCGCATGGCGTCGGGATGTTTCGTGATGACCTGCGGGACAAGCGGCAGCGTGGGCTGCACATCGCGCGGGAAAGGCTTAAGGTCGGCAAGAAGGCGATCGCACACGCGGATGCCTGGATTGGCAGGGATGAACGGCGCGAACGCGCCCACGAACCCGGCCTCGCGGATCGCCCCCGCGAACACCTCGCGGAACGCGCGAATCGTCACGCCGCGCAACGGCGCCAGCCACAACTTGCACACAACGACAATTCCTCTCAATGGAAATCCCCGACGGACGGACAATCAGTCACCGTTCGACCTTTGGCGCCTTCGGGTCCATCCGCCGGGGAAAGTGCGTTAGGGGTAGTCGGCCGGGAGGGTGAGGATTTCGCAGCCGTCGTCGGTGATGGCCACGGTGTGTTCCCAGTGGGCCGCCATGCAGTGGTCGCCCGTGATCACGGTCCAGCCGTTGTCGCGGTCGACGTACGTCTTCGCGCCCTTTTTCGTAAGCGTTATCATCGGCTCGATGGCGATCGTCATGCCGGGCTTCAGCACGAGCTTCGTGCCGGGCTTGCCGTAGTTGGGCACTTCGGGGTCCTCGTGCACCGTGCGGCCCACGCCGTGTCCGATCCAGTCACGCACCACGCCAAAGCCGGCGTCCTCCGCCACCTTCTGGATGGCGTAGCCTACGTCGCCAAGGTGTACGCCCGGGCCCGCTGCGGCTATGCCGGCCGCGAGACACTTCTTCGTTGTCTCCACTAGGCGTATCACCTCGGGGTCGCTCACGCCCACCATCACGGTGCGGCTCGTATCGCCGTTGTAGCCTTGCGTGAGAATGCCCACGTCGCACTTCACGAGGTCGCCGGGCATGATCATCCGGTCGCCGGGAATGCCGTGGATCACTTCCTCGTTCACGCTTACGCACAGCGCGCCTGGGAAGCCCTCGTAGCCGAAGAAGCTCGCCTTCACGTTGTTGCGAAGACAGTAGTCGCGCACGATCGCGTCGATCTCCGACGTCCTCATGCCCGGCTCGACCGCCTTCGCGCAGATGTCGCGGATTTCGGCGCTCATGCGACACGCCACGCGCATGCGGTCGATCTGGGCCTTCGTCTTGATGTCGACTTTCATGGCCTTACATCGCGGCGAGGAACGCGGCGGCGACGTTCTCCACGCCCGTGGTGCCATCCACGGTGCGGAGCAGGCCCTTGTCCTTGTAGTAGGCGATGAGGGGTTCGGTCTGCTGGTGATACACGACGAGACGGTCCTTGACGGTCTCGGGGTTATCATCCTTGCGCACGACGAGCTTCTCGCCGCAAACGTCGCACACGCCCTCGACCTTCGGGGGCAGATTACGCACGTGGTAGCCGGCCTTGCACTTCGGACACGTCCGACGGCCCGCAATGCGGTCCTGGATGATCTCGTCCGGCACATCGATCAAGACGGCGCTCTTCACGGGCGTACCCATCTCGGCGAGGATCTCGGCCTGCGCGAGGTTGCGCGGGAATCCGTCGAGCAGCATCGTCACGTCGCCCGTCGTCTCGGCCACCACATCCTTGATCATCGTGGCGATCAGGGCGTCGGGCACGAGGTTGCCGGACTCCATGTACGACTTGGCCTGCTTGCCGGCCTCCGTGCCCTTCGCGACGGCGCCGCGCAGCAGGTCGCCGCTCGACACGTGCTTGAGGTTATCATGCGCGGCGGCGAGCGCACCCGCCACCGTACCCTTCCCCGATCCCGGGGCTCCCAACAGAATGACAATGTTCATAGCGGCGAATAGTATATCATATTTTTGAGCTTAGAGCTTAGAGCTTGGAGCTTAGAGCTTGGAGCTTGGAGCTTAGAGCTTGGAGCTTGGAGCTTAGAGCTTAGAGCTTGGAGGGAATCAGCGCTTGAGTCGTTCCGCGAGGGTTGTGCGGCGTTCGCGCACGGTATTGGTTTCAATGGCTTTCTTGACCGCCCACGCGGAGCCAATCACCAAGACGAGCTTCTTGCCGCGCGTGATCGCCGTGTAGAGCAGGTTGCGCTCGAGCATCATGTAGTGCTGGCGGTGGAGGAGCAGGATCACGGCGGGGTACTCGCTGCCCTGCGACTTGTGGATCGTCGTCGCGTAGGCGAGCACGAGCTCGTCGAGGTCGCCGCGCCCGTACTCCACGGGACGCCCATCGAACAGCACCACGAGCGAACGGCTCTCCGCGTCGACCGCCTTAACGAAGCCGATGTCGCCGTTGTAGACGTCCTTGTCGTAGTTGTTCCGCAGCTGCATCACGCGGTCGCCCGCGCGGAAGACCGTGCCGCCGCGCTGGAGAGACGGACCCGTTCCGTTCAGACGCTCCTGCACGACGGCGTTGAGGTTCTCCGCACCGAGGAGGTTCTTGCGCATGGGCGTGAGCACCTGCACGTCCTGCAGCGGCTCCATGCGGAACTTGCGCGGGATGCGCGTGACCATGAAGTCGAGCGCGTAGGCGAGCGCCTTCTGCGGGTCTTCCTGCTGGATGAAGTAGAAGTCGCTCTCGCCCGCCGTACTCGTCTCGAACGGCTCGCCCGCGTTTACGTGGTGGGCGTTGCGGACAATGAGGCCGGAGCTGTCCTGGCGGAAGATCTCCGTGAGGCGCGCGGCGGGGATCGCGCCGGAGGCGATGAGGTCGTGCAGCACGTTGCCGGGGCCGACGGAGGGGAGCTGGTCCGTGTCGCCCACGAGGATGAGCGTCGCGTGTGCGGGCAAGGCGGCGAGGAGGTCGTCCATGAGCTTGATGTCCACCATCGACGTCTCGTCAAACACGAACACGTCGCCGGACACGGGGTTGTCCGCGTTGTACGTGAACTCGTTCGTCTGCGGGTTGTACTTGAGGAGGCGGTGTACCGTCACCGCAGGCGCGCCGGTCGATTCCGTCATGCGCTTCGCGGCGCGTCCGGTGGGCGCGGAGAGGAGCGTCTTGATCACGGGCTTGCCGCCCACGCGGCGCGCGCCGTAGATTTCCACGAGCGCGCGGATGATCGTGGTCTTGCCCACGCCGGGTCCGCCCGTCACGATGCACACCTTCGACCGTAGCGCGAGACGCACCGCGTTGAGCTGTGCGGGAGCGAGCGTGAAGCCGGTTTTCTGTTCCCACCACTTGATGGCACGCTCGGGGTCGATTTCGCCGAAGGACTGCGGCGCGTCGAGCAACTGACGCAGCTTCGCCGCCACGCGGTTTTCGGCGAAGAAGAGATCCTTCATGAAGATGCGTCCGTCCTCGCGCACGACGCGTCCCGCGTCGACTTCGGCGGCAAGCGCCTCGGCGAGTTTTTCCACGGAGATGCCCACGAGCTCCTGCGCGTGGAGGAGCAGGTCGGGCTCGGAGGTCCAGCAGTGTCCCGCCTCGTCCGCCTCCGTCTGGAGCGTGTGGACGATTGAGGCGCGTGCGCGCAGGGGCGAGTCGTGCGGCATGCCCACCGCCCGCGCGATGCGGTCGGCCGTCGTGAAGCCGATTCCCCAAATGTCGCGGCTGAGACGGTAGGGATCGGCCTTAATGACGGCGATGGAGTCGGGACCGTAGCGCCGGTAGATTTTGGTGGTCTGCGCCACCGAGATGCCGTACGTCTGCGTGAAGATCATCAGCTCGCGCGTACCGCGTGCCTCCCGCCACGCCTCGCGGATCTTCTCGATCTTCTTCGGACCGAGCTTGGGGATTTCGCGAAGACGGCCGGAGTGATGCTCCAACACATCCATCGTGTCGGCACCGAACTTATCCACGATGCGGTTCGCGAGCACGGGGCCGATGCCGTAGATGAGACCGCTCGCAAGGTAGCGGCGGACGCCCTCGGTGGACTTCGGCGGGATGCAGGAAATGCTCTTCGCCTTGAACTGGCGTCCGCGCACGGGATCGTTCACCCATTGTCCCGTGGCGTGGAGTTCCTCCCCTTCCCACGCCGCCGCGCAGGTACCGAGTACCGTCACCTCGCGCTGGGCAAGACGGAAGCGCCCGTCGTCTGCAAGCGTGACGTGCAGGATGGTGAAGCCGTTCTCGTCGTTGCGGAAGACGATGCTCTTCACCGTCCCGTCGACGGTCGTCAACTCTTCGGGCGTATCATTCACTTCAGCGGGAGGGCCGCGCTTGTCGCGGCCAGTTCATTCACTTCGCGGGAGCGGCCGCGCTTGTCGCGGCCGGTTCCGCCGCCACGTGGACCTTCTTGATGACGATGGGTTCCTCGGGCACGTTCTGGTGGGGACCGGCGAAGCCGGTCTTAACCTTCGCGATCTTGTCGACCACGTCCATGCCGTCCGTGACCTTGCCGAACACGGCGTAGCCGTAGTGCTGCGGCGTGGGCGCGCGGAAGTTGAGGAAGTCGTTGTCAACGAGGTTGATGAAGAACTGGCTCGTGGCGGAGTCGACCACCATCGTGCGCGCCATGGCGATCGTGCCGCGCTTGTTGGTGAGGCCGTTCGCCGCCTCGTTCTTGATGGGGGCCTTCGTGGGCTTCTGGTCCATCGCCTTCGTGAATCCGCCGCCCTGGATCATGAACCCGTCGATCACGCGGTGGAAGATCGTGCCGTCGTAGTGGCCGCTCTTCGCGTAGTCGAGGAAATTCTTCACGGTGACCGGCGCCTTCGCGTCGTCGAGTTCGACCGTGATCGAACCCATGCTAGTCTCAATTGTCGCTTTCTTCATGTCTCTTCTCCTTCTGGGGAACGCAAATAGTATAGCACAATTATGAGTGGTTCGTGACTCGTGCTTTGTGGTTAGCACATCGGGGATTGTCATCTGTTGGCGGCGACGCGCTGGACGGACGCGCCGAGGGCTTCCTGGAGTACGAGAATCGCGAACTCGGCCGGCTTGAAGCTAGAGTCGGTCGAAATGCTCGCATAGTCGAACGCGCCGCGCAGGTCGGTGTAGCCGTCCTTGTGGAACTGAATCTGATGCCCGGAAGCGTCTTTCGCGTACACCTTCACGTACGCGCCCACGAGCGGCTTGCCGTCGCGTCCCTTCACGCGCAGCTGACGGCACTCGCGCACGACCTGCACCACGAACGCGCACGGCGTGACCTCCAGCCGCGCCTCGGCGCGTCCTTCTGTGTCCTCCGCCACGAGCACGAGGTTTCGCGCGGTCAGTTCCGCGGGCAACTCCACGCGCGTCTCGTCTCCCGTCAGCGCCACCTCGCGACGCCACGCCGGCTTCAGACAGCGCATGACGTCGTGTCCGCCCGCCGCCAAGCCGAACGGATCCTTCGAGAAGGCGATTTCCACGTCGATCGGATAGACCTTGAGGACGCACGAAGCGAGGTTGCGCGTCGCCAGCGCCACGGTCACGCGGTCCCCGTCCTGCACCGCCCGCGCGGCGATGGCCGGCGCGCGGTCGGCGGGGGACTGCGCGTCGGCGTTTCCGCCTCCCAGCGCTTCATCGGCCTGCGCGATTACGTCGCGGAACCGGTCGCGCCAGAGCGGCACCGGCCAGTCCGCATACGCCTGGGCGATCGCGCGGCCCTTTGCCGCGTCGCCGTCGCAGAACGCGAGGTACGCGCGGAGGTATTCGCGCTGCATGCGCGTCTCCGCGTCGGGAAGCGTGCCGTCCGTCCGCGCGAGCTGCGCCTTCGCCTCTTCGACGCGGTCCTGCGCGAGCAGGTACACGGCCGCCAGTACCCGGTCGCGCGCCGACGGCGCCTTCTTCTGCGCGAGCAGGTCGAGGAACGCGCGGTATTCCTTCTTGAGCCCCTCGTTGGCGATCGTGGCCGTGCCGCCGAGCGTGTGTGCGCGGGCGTTGACGATCGGCCAGTACTCCTTGTGCTCGAAGGCGCCGCAGTCCTCGGGGTCGAGGGTGACGAGCGATGAGCCGTACAGGGCACCGAGGCGCTGCCCAAGCCGCGTCCGGTTCTCCCGGCGCATCAGCGCCTCGCGCACGCGCGCCGAGTCGTAGGCGTCGGCCCACACCAGACCCGCCAGCCACAGCTCCTGGCAGTAGACGCCGCGTGCCGCGAGCACGTCCAGCACCTGGCGCGCGTATGCGCCGTCCTTCATGCGCCAGAGGATCTTCGAGAGGTCCACGGAGCCGGTGTAGAGATTCTTCGTGCGCAGATAGTCGAGTACCGCCTTCTTCGTTCCGTTCTGCGACACGTAGTCCCAGCTCACCGTGTCCGTCTTCGTGGACTCCGCCACCACGCGGCACGCAAGCGGCTGCGCGACGGCAGTCGCCCCATCGGCCTCCACGGCGACCATCGGCACGAGCGCGCCGACGCCTTCCCCCGCGGACGGGAAGTAGAACTTCACGCCCGCGCTCTCACTCGAATACGGTACGAGCCTGGTTGTCTCGACGAACGTGCCTTCCGCGTGGCCCAAAGGAATCGCGCCGGACGGGATCTGTCCGAACACCGTCACGCGGCGGTATTCGTCGGTGGGGTTCGTCAGCACCGTCACGAGTTCGTAGACGCGGCCGCGCACGAACTCGTCCGTCACCTCGGCGCCGGTCGTTCCGTCCGCGCGCTGCGCCGACGGATCACGGAAGCGCTGCGTCACGACCACGGCGCTGTGCACACCGTCCGCCGCCGGACGCACGTCGCGCTTGAAGACGAGCCCCGCGTCGCCCTCCTTCGCCGTGAACGGCAGCCGCGTCACGGCCAGCGCCGCCAACACGGGCGTGACCGTGTTGGAACCCTTCACGAAGCGGATGTGATCCGAGAGGAACGTCCCCTCGCGCCCTTCGGCGATCGCGGCCGTCCAGTCGCGCCAGAATTCGTTCACCGCCACGCGCGCGGACGTATCCGCATCCTGCCGCACCTTCCAGTAGTGCGTCTCCACCCACTCGCGCGTGCGCTCGGGCGGAATGTACGCCGGACGCTTCACGCGGCGCGCCGCCGCCTTTCTCTTGTCGGACTTCGGCGCGTATGCGGCCATCACGGGCCTTCTCAGCGCATTCTCTGGTATCATAACAGCCTGGTTACTCCACGTCTGTGCCCGTCGCCCGCCAAGACTTTGCGGGGCCACCGCCCGTATTTCACCGCTTGAGCTTTCCTTAACTACAGCTACCGAATCGGTTGTCACTGCGCCGACCTCCTCCTTGGCCTCTTCTGGCGCCGCGGCGATCTCAGCGTCGCTCGCATCTGCCTCCATCGTTCCCAGCGCCTCGTCGAGGCCGGTGTCCGGATTCGTCGGATTCGCCGCGCAGAGGTCGGCCATGCGCCGCGCGATCACGGGCGCGAGTTTCCGTTCGCGCAGCGCCAGCAATCCCTGCTCGAACGCGTTGAGGTCGTCGAGACGTCCCGGCGCGGTCCACTCCGACAAATCCTCGCCCAGGAGCCACTTGTCCACGAACTGTTTGAACCGCTTGTTGCGGAGGTTCGGCTCCACGACGGACTTGAAGAACGCCGGATCCTTCTCGTGCAGGAAGAAGTCGAGTTCGTGCGAGGCGTAGCGTCCGTAGAGCGCGCGCTTTTCCTCGTCCGACTTCCGTTCCCAGGACGCGAGGAACTCGAACTCGCCGAGCGGCGCGTTCTTGTTGAGCGCCTTCATGAGCGCGAAGAGCTCGCCGACGGTCTGGTAGCGCTTCGTGCGCGCGGCCGTCTGGCCGGGCGCGACGTTAACGTGGCCGAGGTTGCGCGGCGCGAAGGCCGACGTCTCGCCGAGCAGTTCCACGCCGTCGAACGCCTGCCCGTCGGTCACGAGCACGAAGAAGTCCTGCGCGCCAAGCCCCACCTCGCCGACCTTCGCGAAGTCGATCGTCGCCACGCCGTTCACGTCCGGGCGCACGTTGGCCACCACAGTGGCCGCCTGCGGCAGGAAATCCCCGCACGTGAAACCGCCAGAGCCCTCGCCGCCGAACGCACCGCCCTGTGCCGGAACGCAACCAGCAGCCATCATTGCCGCAGCAGGCTCGTCCCCAGCCGCCCAATCCGCCCCGTCTTGGAACGTGATGTCCTTGGTCGCCGTCTCCGACGTGCTCCACGGCGTGAGGAGGAGCGACGGACGGAAGAGCATGTTCCCGATGCGCGCGGGCTGGTCGCGGCGGTCAAGCACGTAGCGGAGCTTGTCGCCGAGATTGCGCCCCGACACGTATTCCGTGGGGCGTCCGCCCCAGGTGCCCGTGGCGACCTCGCGCCACGTGTGCAGTTCGGCGAATTGCGTATAGGCTGAAGAAGATTCGCGTGTGCGCGCCGCCACCACGTGGATCCGCGCGTCGGACGTCGCGTTTGCGAGGCGCACGGTGAGCGCGCCGCGTTTGTCAAAGGCCGCGGATGCGATACGCAGCAAGTTCGGGTTGCCCGTATCGGTCAGCGAGCGCGAAAGTCCTGCCACCACGCCGCCCGCCACGGGGTTCGCAGCGGTCTTCGCCACGGAGAGACGGCACGATTTCCCGCGGTCACGCAACGTGAGGCGGTAGTTGCCTGCGGGAAGCCCCGCGATGCGCAGGATGCCGTTCGTGTAGGAACAGGCGGAGATGTAGTTGCCCGTCACCTCGCCCGCCTTGTTGAGCGCGAGCAGCGACACGCGCACGTCAAACCGTTTCGCGCCCGGCCATTCGCCGGCAAAGAGATCGCGCACGGGCATTTCAAAGACCTCGCCCTCGGCGGACGCAAGCGCAGGCGGCAGGACGGCCGCGTCACCTGAGGTGTCCCAGGAATAGTCCTGTCCTTCAAAGTTCAGCGAGACGCCCGAGATGTCCGTGAGACGCCCGAGATTCACCACGCCCTGTTCGTCCGCCTGCAGCGTCACACGCTTCGTCGACTTGAATGCACGATGATGGAGCGTCAGCACAACGGCGCGCGCGGGAAGCGGTTCCCCCGTGCGGCCGCGCAGTTCCAGGCGCCAGCCGGACGCCGTGCGGCGCAGGAACGCCTGGCCGACCGAGTCGGTCTCGCGGATGCCGTTGACGAAACGGGGATCGCTCGCCGTCAGCGTCTCGACCTTTTCCGTTACGGCGCGCGTCAGAGTGCCGGACACGGTGAACGAGATGAGCTGGAGGCGAGTGGGGACTTTGAACGAGACGGCGCACTCGGCATTGTCCGCGAGGACAATGTCCGAATACGTCTTGTCGTGCGAATGTCCGTCAAGATCGACGAACGACACCGTGACCACGGGGTTCTTCAGCAGTTCGAGCGGCGCGTCCTCGCCGGAAATGCGGAGGCGCGGACGCAGGAGCGCCGTGGCCGTGCGCCCGACAACAAGGCATTCGGCCGGAAGGAACGTCGACAGTTCGAGCGACGGCTCCTCGACCGCGTGCGTGAAAGCGATCGTAGAGGCCAGGCGACCATCCGTCACCACGGCCGTCTTGTTCCCGCCGGACTTCGTGTCCGCCGCGAACGGCACCGCGATCTCGCCGTCAGCATCGGCCGCGTACACCGTCCCGTCGAGGCGCAGACGCGTGCCCTTCACGGGCCGCCCGGCCTCGTCGATCGCGGTGAAGACGTGTCCCGACGCGCAGCGGCGCTCGGTCACGCGCAGGCGTCCCTTGCGCACGAGCGCGCGGCTGGAGATGCCCGCCCCCGAGCATTCGACCACGTAGAGGCCGGGCTCCTTCAGCTCGGGGAGCTTGAACGTCTCGGTGTGACGGACCACCTGCGGCACGGACGGATAATCGAACGTGCGCGAAAACGTCGGCACGGCCGCGTCGAGGTCAATGTCGGACTTCACCTCGCCGCCGAGGACGCGGCAGGCGGCGGACGGGTCGATTACGTAGACGGACAGGCGCAGGCGCTTCACGTTCTTGACATCGAGCGCGAGCGCCACGTCGGCGTCCGCCGCGAAGACCTTGGGATTCGACTTCGCCCAGTTCAACTCCACGCGATCCTGCAACGCCTTGAACTGCGCGGGAGAGAGCGCCTTCGCGTCGGCGTCCGACAAGGTCCGTCCCGCGAGGAGGTCCGCCTCGGCGCTGATGCGCGCGAACGCCTTCTGTTCGATCATCTCGCTGAACGCGGAGATGTCGTCGCCCACGCGCCTAAACGCAGAGAGGTATTCAGTGACGAGTGCGTCGGGGGAGAGAAGGGTATCGGGATGATGCCGGATGTTTTCGGCGAAACAGAGATTGAGGTACATGGCGAGTTCCGCACGCGCGTCGGTCCAGTCGCCGTGCGCACTGCGGAGCTTGAGGTAGGATTGATACTCGCCGCGTCGTATGTGTGCGAGCGCGGGCAGGAACGTGTCGACGAACGCGATCCGCTTTTTCGCGAGTTCCACGGCGGCGGGATAGTCGTTGGGATCGTCGTCAGCGCCAGGTGTGAGTTTACTAAGAACAGTTCGCGCATACATCTCGAAACCACGGAGGTCGCACGCGGTGCCTTTCAGCGACTCGGCGAGACGGTCGAGCGTGTCCAGCGGAAGTCCCTTGAGGCAATTGAGATTGCGCCCCTTGCTGGAGATGAGATAGGCCTGCAGGGCCTCGAACGTTCCCGGCGCATCGAAAAGAAAACCGTTCGGCAGCCCGGTCGGCGTCCATTCAGCGTCCGCACATTCCTTCTCGCCGATGACGGGCAGGAAGGCGAAGTCCTCGGCCAGCCCCGACAGGGGCGCGTGCTGGGCATTTCTCCAGAAGGCGGCGAACGAAATCTGTTCTTGATCAAGACTGGACGGATAGGTGTTCGGGGCGAGCGGCACCTCGCGCTCGCGCGGCGCGACGTCGATATCGCAGCAACGCTTGAGCGTGTAACGCAGGTAGTGGGATGCGGGAGCGCTTTTGATCGATCCGTCGTTCCACTCGTGAAACGTCAGCCGCGCGAGCAGATTGGCATACGTCTCGCTGTCGTATCTGTCCCTGACGTGGGAGAAACGCTGCCAGTTGCTGATGAGCCTGTGCGCTTCCCTGAATTGCCCTTCCGTCTCGGCGTTGAGGATGGAATAGGTGAACCACGCCTTCGATTCGGGGGGTAGCGTGGCGATCAGCACCGCGCGGTTGGTGGAAAACGCATACGCCTCCGCGAAGCGGATATCCGACTTGTCGGAAAGGTTCAACGCGCCTGCCGCGAAGCCCACGAGCGTCACGGCGGCGTACACGATCAATCTTTTCATGAGGTTATTTCCTCCTTAAAGTTGCTTACGACCAGCGGCGGTCGTTGGCCCATTCCTTATCCCACTCCTCCGGCACCACGAGGTCCTTCCACCACGGGACGTCCATGGTCTTCACTTGCCTTCGCGTAGACGCTTCAGCGCAATCTGCACGGCGCAGGGCGTCTCCTTGCCGGTCCAGTCCTGCGACTCCACCCACTCCTCGGCGGCGAAGAGACGCTGCGCAGCCTCCTCGTAGGAGATGCCGCCCAACTCCACCAGGAGGCGGATACCGCGGTCGATGAGCTTCTTGTTGGAGATCGACACCCAGCTCATCCAGTTCCCTGCCACGCGCCCCATCGCGGCCATCGTGCCGGTGGAGAGGCAGTTGAACGCGAGCTTCACGGCGAGGTGCTTCCAGATCTCAAGCGGCGAATCCGCGATGGGCATGTCGATGTGGATGGCAGGACGCGACAGGCCCGCGCCTCCGGGGCCGATGTGGAAGACGACCTGTTCCGGCCATGCCGCCGCGAGCTTCTCAGCGGCAGCCACGAACTCGGGCGGACGGTCTCCGACAGTCAGCATCACAGCCGCTGCGCGGGTATAACCCTGAATGCGTTCAGGCGCGGGTTCATTGCCGATCATGTAGGTGATGAGGTCGGAATACTTGATGAGCGGCGGAGAGTCGATGAACCGCTGCGGCATCTTGAGCGAACGGGCGTCCTCGCTCGTGAACTCCAGACAGCGCGGATGCCTACGCATCATCTCGTTCCAGCACGCGACCGTTGGATGGAGCGGGTTCTTGACGAACGCCCAGCTCTGCGCGAGGTGCTTGTCGCGGCTGGAGCGGAGCGGCGGCAGCATGAACGTGGGGGAGCGCTCCGTGTTGTCCGTGAAGAGGTCGAGCATGCACTTATCGGCGAGATACGTGATGCGTCCGTGCTTCTCGTAGACGCCCTTCTCGAACTCAATCGCCCTCACGAGGCCGGCGCGTCCTCCGGACGACTCGAGACCAGCGAGCAGCTTCTCGAACGCGACGGTGTAGTCCTTCGCCGTCTCCTTCGCGAAACGCGGCATCACGCGGCAGAGCGCCGCTTCAAGTGCGCACGAGCCGAGGAGCTGTTCGGAGCTGGTGGCCTGCATGCGGGTGGAGCCTGCGAGCGACATCGAGCCGCAGTAAATATCAAGCACCGTCACCTTCGGGTTGTCGATCGCCTCGCGGCAGCGGTCGAGGTGCGCGCGCAGGAGGTCGGCGGGGTTGTTGAACACGAGGAAGCACTTCGCCCCGTGTTCGGCGGCGTACTGGAGCGTACCCAGCACGGACGACGTCTCGCCGCCCTCTGTGATGGCCACGAAGGTATCGCCCTCGCCCACGTTGAGCGCGGCGGCCTGGCGGCGTCCGCCCTCCGCGAAGTCCTCGAAGAACTCCACGCTCTTGATGAGCGCGAAGTCGCCGCCCGTCATGATCGACGCGGACCGGTCCGCAAGCGCGCGCTCCGCCGGCGTGAGCTCCGCCGCGCGGCGGTAGAAGAAGTCGCGCCACATCGACTCAAGGAGGATGGAGAGGCGTCCCGTCGCGCCGCAGCCCGAGAAGATGATCCGTCCCTTCGGCGCCTGGAGAGTATCCACCATCGACGAGACGAGCTTCTCGAACTTCTCGCCCGCGAACACGTGCCGCATCGTGATTGGGATCTGCCTGTCGCCGCGCTGGAGACACTGCACTCCCGCAAGCGTCGAGCGCTTGAAGTCCTCCTCAAGCGTCGCCGTAATCGGGTTCGACTGCTCCGTGGGGATGAAGCCCAGGTGGAACTGCTTCTCGTTGTCGATAAAGTCCCGAGCCTTGGCCTTCGCCGACTCCGAACACTCGAAGGCCTGAAGTGTCGCGCTTGCCGCGACCGCCGCCACGCCTGCTGCCACAAACCGTGCCATCTTTATCATCATTTGCTCCTTCTTCTCTTAAGTCTACATTTTGACTTGGCGATACAATATCAAAATCTACTCTTTTCCGCAAGAGCCATTCCCTACCGCGCCGCAATGTGGTATACTTCCCGCATCACCTCATGAGGAGTTAAAAAATGACGGAAACCTTCAAGATCGCCGCGACCGACGCGGGACTCACCGACGACGAAATCCGCGCCGCGCTCACGCAGGCGCTCCAGCCCGCGCTCGACGCCGGCGAGCTGCGCAACGTCCTCATCCTCCCGCCGGACTTCACGCGCTTCCACTCGAACGCCGGCTTCATCACGAACTTCTACTACCGCTTCCTGACCGAACGCGGCGTGAACGTGGACGTCCTGCCCGCGCTCGGCACGCACGTGCCCGTGAGCGAGACGCAGTGGAAGGCGATGTTCGGCGACATTCCCTTCGAGAAGATGATCGTGCACAACTGGCGCACCGACGTGGTGAAGCTCGGCGACATCCCCGCCGAGGCCGTGGAGGAAATCTCGGGCGGGCTGTGGAAGGAATCCCTCCCCGTCGAGGTGAACAAGCTCGTGATGGACCCGAAGTACGATCTCGTGATCTCGCCCGGACAGGTCGTGCCGCACGAGGTGATCGGCATGGCCAACCACGCGAAGAACCTCTTCGTGGGCACGGGCGGCTCCGGCATGATCAACGCGAGCCACATGATTGGCGCGGTGTGCGGCATGGAGCAGGCGATGGGACGCGACCACACGCCCGTGCGCCGCCTGTTCGACTACGCGATGGAGCACTTCATCTACGGAAAGCGCCCGATCCTCTTCTGCCTCACCGTCACGACGGCCCCTGGCGGCAAGATCCGCACGCACGGCCTTTTCATCGGCGAAGGACGTACCTGCCTCACCGAGGCCGTGAAGCTCGCGCAGCAGAAGAACGTGGACTACGTGGAGCACGGACTCAAGAAGTGCGTCGTGTACCTCGACCCGTCGGAGTTCACCTCCACCTGGCTCGGCAACAAGGCCGTGTACCGCACGCGCATGGCGATGGCGGACGGCGGCGAGCTGATCATCCTCGCACCCGGCGTGGAGCGCTTCGGCGAGGATGCGACGGTGGACAAGCTCATCCGCAAATACGGCTACCGCGGGCGACTCCACACGCTGGAGGTGTTCCAGCGTCCGGACGCCGACGACCTCCGCGCGAACATGGGCGCGGCGGCGCACCTCATCCACGGTTCCTCCGACGGACGCTTCTCCATTACCTACTGCGTGAAGAACATCACGAAGGAAGAGGTTGAGGGCGTCGGCTTCAAGGCGGCGGACTACGATGCGATGGCGGCGAAGTACGACCCTTCAAAGCTTTCCTATGGCTACAACACCGTGGACGGTGAGGAAATCTACTTCATCCCCAACCCCGCCCTTGGCCTCTGGATCAACCGCGAGCGGTTCAACTAAATGGGTAGGGCGCGGACTCCGGCCGCGCCGCCACGGGAGGGCCGCGCTTGTCGCGGCCCGACTGCGAACGCCACCATCTCGGCGGCGCAACAGGGACAACGGGTACCTCGCCCTTTATCGGGGTGGCGGGCGTCTCGCCCGCAACTGGCCCAACGGGCATCCTGCCCGTTGTAAAAGGCGCACCCCCAAAAAACCACGTGCGATTACGGTGCGGAACAATCACACCCCACGGGATGATTACACGGTACGTCACACGCGCTCCCGCCGGCGTCCCGTTTTGACCTTCGCTTCGTAAGCGAGGCGCACGAACTCGAACGCGCCGTTCCGCGCGCCTCCATCCGCTCGCGCGGCTTGGCGTCCGGCGAAAGACGCGCGAACGCGCTTTCCCGCCTCTTCTTACCTATACTGATATGCGAATCTCACTTGAAGATCTTGGAGAGTTTGTCGCGGGCGAAGTAGGACGGGCAGGAGAGCTCGTTGACGGTCTTTGCGATGTCGCCGCCGAGCTGCTTATTCCGCCCGTTCCTGTTCTGGACGGTCACATTTCCGGTCTGAAGGGGTTTCTCACGCACATGCTGCCATGCCTCCCCCTCGACGATCTTGCCTTCCTCCTTGAGGCGTTCGGCGTGGGCAATCACGTCGTCGAGACGGCTGACGGCGGCGTTGTAGCTGTCCTGCGAGAGGCGCGGGCGGATGGAGTCGAGGTAGGCATCGCGCTTTGGCCCAGCCTTAAGCTCCATGAGCGCCTTGTAGGTCTCGCCGTCGATCTTGTCCGGCACGGCAAGGGACTTCGCGCCCGCCACGCCCTTGAGCGCGTAGATGACGGCCTTGTTCCGTAACTTGGAGGCGTCTATGGTGAGCCCCCCGTCTTTGTCGACGGTGATGCTGGGATCGGCGAGCAGATGTGCATACTCGGCGTCGACGTGACGCGAATCAATCTTCTGGGCAACGTTGCGGAGCAGCTTCTTGAAGAGGTCGGCGCGGTCCTTGTCGAAGGAGAATCTCATCGCGCCGGTGCGGTACTGCGAGTAGCAGGCGTCGTTGTCGATACCCTTGACGGTGACCTTGTGCGTCTTCATGTCAACGTGGACGAAGTAATTGTTCCAATGGCGGTCGGCCTGACCGGTTACGAGGTCGAGCCAGTGCAGGCGGTTGAGCTCGCGCTTGATGTCGGCCAGGATTTTGAGTTGCTCGTTTACAGGCAGGCGCCTGATGTCTATCGCCGACAGCCCGGTCTCAGACGAAGAGGACAGCACCTCCCGTTGTAGCAAACCGGGCGTCACGCCCTTCGCCTTCTCCATGTAGAAGCCGAACACGCCCTTGTGCGATCCCGCCGAGTAGTCCACGATCAGGCCACCCAGACCCAGCGCGACGGCCGCCTCCTTGGAGGCGAAGTTGAGGTTCACGGCCATCTGCTCCGTGTCGTAGTTCTTGGCGCTGCCGGCCGAGAGGGCGGAAAGTCCTGTCCGGCTTTCCGTCTCGCCCTTGAAGACGACTTGCCTGCCGTCGCTGCGCGTCAGCTCGTACACCGTGCCGACCGTACCGGTGCCGAGCAGGCGCTTCGAGACGATGTTGGCGTCCTCGTTCGCGGGATCGACGTCGGAATCCTGAAGTCCGCGCGCGCGGGCTTCGACGACCGACGAGACGGAGAGCTTCCCCTGGAACACCGCCATCGCCTCCGCGCCGGTGAAGAACTGGTCGTTGCCGTACATGCTGCCGACAATCCGGCCGAGGCCCTCGATCACGGTTCCGACGCCTGCGAAACGTCCAAACAGCTTGTTGAGTCGAGTGGCCGGCGGGGTGTTCACCCACTTTGCATTCTTGGCCGCCTCCATCAGACGCTTCCCCTTTTTGTACAGGTCCGAGTAGAGCGCTTTGAAATCTTCCTTCGTCTTTTTGGGATCTTTTGCGGCCTCGGCGAGGGTGTCCATCGCCTCTAAGACGTCGTCGCGGCACTCCAACCCATTGATGTGCGCCGTGTCGACGTAGCCGAACTGGTTTTCGTATCCGGCTTCCTCGCAGAGCACCGATTTCGCGGTTTCGACGTAGTGGGCAATAACCTTCCGCATGACCTCGTGGCGGGCTGTCTTGAAGAGTTCCTCGGCCTTGGAGACCTCCCACTCAAGGGCCTTCATGACGTCCTTCGCGACCACCATCCGCCCGCCTTCGACGACGATGCCGTTCTTGCGGATGTCCCTCAGCGCCGCCTTCATCGTGGCGATGTCGCTCTGCAGCGCATTGAACTCGTCCGTGCCGATGGCGGCCGACGGGTTGCGCCGGAAGGCGTCGATCTTCTCCGCGATCGGGCGCAGCTTGCTGGACACCTCCTCGTTCACGGTCGCAAGCGCGTCCGCCGTGCCGTGCATCGCCAGCGCCTGACGCGGCAGCAGCTCGTCGACCTTGGCCTTGAGAATGGCCACAACATTGGGATCCGCGTTCTTGCCCTGGGCCGCGAGATGCACCGCGAAGTCCTTCATCTGATAGGCGAGGTGGTTGATCTCCGTCGCCCGGCGGTCGCAGAGCTGCCGGAGCTCGTTCACCTCGTTGTAGAGCTCCACGTCCACGCCCTTGAACCGCGGATTCGCCTGCCGCATCTCGTCCTCGTGGCGCGACATCGCGTCCAGGCTCTTGCCGAGCTGCGCAAGGAGGTCGGAGAGATCTTCCTGCGACTTGACGGCGGCGGCAATCGCCTTGCCGACTTTAGTTGATGCGTCGAAGTTCCCATTCTTGTCGAACGCCTCCGCGAGCTGTTTGCCGGTGAACTTGTCGAGCTCCTTGAGCTTCTTCGCGGCCGTATCGGCCGTCTTGGCGAGGAGCCTGAGCGAATCGGCGCTCAGCGCCCCGTCGGTCACGAGTTTCTGAAGCTTGTTCGTGACCCGTTTCCCGTCGAGGCTCTGCGTCGAGACCTTGGCGGCCTTCATGAGCAGGACGTCCAGTTGGGACACCATCTTGCCGGCTGCCTCCAGCTCCGGTGCAGCCACCGCGTTCGCGCCCGCCTGCGTACCCTTGGGCGCCTGCTGCGCACTCTTCGGCTTCGCGGCCTCGACGCCGCGAAGGAAGTAGTCCATCGACACGTTGTTGATGTTCACGCTTTGTACCGGCATCGATTGTCTCCTTTTAACTTTTCATCTTGTCTACGCACGAGACGGTCAAAGGTTACAGCAGCTTCTCCGATTGAGGCAGAACGGCATTATTATACACCTTTTACGCCATGAACCGCAATACGATAACTTCATTCCGGGTTCATAATATCGCGATATGTGACGGGCCGCGTAGAAAGCGCCGCTTCGCCGTGTAGGAAACCCAAACCCTCCGTGTAGGGAGACGCGATTCGCCGTGTAGGGAGAACGCTATCCCTGTGTAGGGAGAACGCTATCCCTGTGTAGGGAGAACGCCCACCGGTAGGGCGGTCGCCCCGCGACCGCCGCCACGGGAGGGCCGCGCTTGTCGCGGCCTGACTGGGAACGCCGCCATCTTGGCGGCGTAAAGGACAGCTCACCCCTCCACCTTCACCACCCGCCAGAGGTGACAGGGCATGCTCGGGAACCGCACCGCCGCGAACGCCTCGCCGACGACGTCCTTGAACTCCTCCTCCGTCACGCCCTTGCGCAACGTCCCGTCAACCACGCGATAGAGGTTCGCGCCCATCGTGTGCGGCAGCACCAACAGCTTCACCGCTTCCGGATCCGGACACTGCGCCGCCGGACACGGACACCACCCGCTCGCGTCAACGGCGCTTTTCAACCCGCCGCTTACGCCCGACACAACCTGCACGCCCGTCTCCCCGTCGTGCGCCGGACCATGCCGCACCGGATGCGCGCTCTCCATTTTGGCAAGTTCCTCGCTCGGATCCTCACCGAGCGCCAACGGCTCGGTCACGTAAAACGCCGTCTCCAGCAACCGCAATGTCGCCTTGTTCTCCGCTTCCACCTGTTCTTTCAAGTGCTCCCGCCCAGCCCGCACCATCGAATCGCCGTAGAAAATGTTGCTCGGCCGCTGAACGGCCAACATGTACACTTTCCGTCCGTTCACGTCCGCGTATGGCGAATACACCTTCCCCAACGTCATCCGGAAGTTTTCCGCGAAGAACACCTTCGGGTCGATGCCGTCGTGCGGCATGATGGCGCGGAACTCGAACCGTCCCTGAATCAAGTCTCGAACATGCTCCTGAAATATTCTGCGCACGTCCGCTTTCCACCCTTGCCGCAGTTCCGCGTCGCTCCCGGCATACAGCTTGACGACATACAGGAAGTTCACTTCATAGTGCGAAAGGATGAGCGTGTCGCGGTCAAACAGCCGGTTGTGGAAGTGGATGTTCTGGTATTCGTTGTCGTCGCCGCCGGTTCGCAGGTTCAGTCCGCTTTGATCGTAGTCGAAATCCTTCTCCATCCGCGCGCTGATGAAGAAGTTCGGGATGACGTCATAGCCCTCCGTGTCGGGGTCTCGCAGCATCTTCACGCTCTTGCCGTCGAAGAGCCGGCGCCCCTTCAGCACCGACGCCGACGCGTCGTCGCCCGGCAGGAACAGATCGAGGTTGAGCTGGAGCATGTCGCGCGCGTACGTGAACTGCTTGGCCACGCTCTTCTCCTCCAGCGCGCGCCCGATCTTGTAGTACTTCGAGTCCGCGATGTAGAACGTCTGGCGTCCGTCACGGTGCGTCAGGCTGTCGTCGACGTAGAGGTGGTCGATCTCCTTGCCGTCACGCAGCTCGCGGATCGGGTCGAGGTCCCGGTCGCCGATCAGGTCGTCGATCATCGACTCGAAGATGATCTCGAAGTTCTTCGCGATCAGGTACTCCTCGCCCTCGTTGACGACGTTCGCCCGATGCGACTTGTGGAAGAACGCGAAGCAAAGTTCCCAAAGCGCCAGGTCGCGGTCGGAGAAGTACTTGTACTTGATCTGGCGGAGACGCGCCTCGCCGTACCCGGAGAGATATCGCTTGAACTCTGCCGCCGGAATGAGGTCGTACGCGAGGTTGAACCGTTCCTTGAACCCGTAGTGACGGTTCACGTAGTCCAGGATCGAATAGAAGATAACGAGCAGCTCCTCGTCGAAGTTCACCACCTTCTTCTTCGTCCTCGGCTCCAGGTAGAGCGGATCGCCGTCCTGCAGGAGCGCAGTGGTCTTCGAGATCGTGCGCGACCAGTTGATCTTGTGGATGCCCGAATGCTTCTCCTTCACCCGGAACGTGAAGTAGTCCTGGTTGTCGCGGTTGAAGCGGATGAGGGCGAGAATCACGTCCAGCAAGGTGTTGGTCACGTACCGGCGGCGGAACCCGCCCGACTGCCTCTCCCGCCGACGCCAGATGGCGTCGGACCCGGGGTGCGTCTCGTCGAAACGCGCGATGGCGCGGTAAATCCAGACCGCGAACTCGTAGAGGAAATCCCGTTCCCGCTCCTCGAGTCCGTGCCCATCCTCCGCGACCGCCGTTTCGGGGTCGATCAGCGCCTCGGGCGAGAAGCCCAAGGGACGCGCGGCGGTGCAGAAGACGCGGTCAACCTTCTCGCCGTCGATCACCTTCGGCTCGAGCACGACCTTCGGAAGGAAGAACACGAAATCGTCGCACGCGGCGCTTCGGAAATAGCCGACGTGCTCGACCTTCACCTTCTCGTCCGTGAGCAGGAGTCGGTCGCGCGGAAGGACGCCTTCCAATACCTTCGGATCGTACCGGCACTCCTCAATCAGGATTCGCATCTGCCGCCCCGCCCTTGGGTTCCTCCTTGACGCCCTTCTCCTTCCATTTCAGCCCCCTGAGAAAAGCGGCAACGACACCAAGCTTCACGTCGCCGGGCTTGTGCGTCACGCGGTTCTCGCCCTCGCCTTCTTCCACCTTCTCGGAGTAGAAGAAATCGCGGAACTTCAATACCGTGTTGTCCGCCTGCTGGAAGCAGTCCTTCTTCGGAAGCTCGTAAGACTTGAACACGTCGCCGTAGAGATAGAAAAGGACCTTGTTGGCGAACTGCTCGGCGGAAATGCAGCCGGTCGCATCGTCCGCCTTGACGAAGAAGTAGCCGAGCTGCTTGTCCTCGCTCTCCGTCGCCTTGGCGATATGTCCGTTGATCGCCGACAGGAAGTCCCACCAGTCGAACAGGGAGTCCCCGACCTCGATCTTGCGCTCCTTCCAGTCCGAATCGCCCGACTTGTCCGGCTTGGCGATCGGCACGTACTCCCAATCCCACCTTCTCTTGAACGCGCTGTCGATCGGGAACAGAGACTGGTCGGACGTGTTCATCGTCGCCCAGATGTAGAGGTTCGGCGGAAGAACCAGTTTTTCGCCCGACCTCACCTCGGGAGGGACGCGCTCCTGCGCGTCCGCATCCAGCTTTCCCAGTTCTTCCGCAAGCCATGTCGCGAGGTCGGCGTCGGCGTCGATCGGATAAGTCGAGTACCCGTCCTTCCCTCGGTCGAGCAGCTGGAACAGATCGCCGAAAATCTGCGCACAGTTTCCGCGATTGATTTCCTCGATTACGAGGACAACGCTCTTGACCTTTCCGTCCGCCTCGGGCTTCGACATCTCCTGCCACGCCTTCACATAGGCATTCATGAACGCCTGCGGACGGAACTTGTAGGCGATCTTCTCCCCGTCCATCACCGGCTTGTACGCGCCGACGAACGTCGCGTAGTCCGAATCCGGGTGGAACGTCGTGCGCACACACGCGGCAACATCCGGATTCTTGGCAAGCCCATCCACTTTATGCGACTTCCCAGTCCCCGGCGCCCCGTAGGTGATGAGCTGGAGTGGGAACCCCGATAATGGGAACTTCAGTGTAACGCCACCACCTCCTGCTATCCTGTCCAGAACAGAACGATTTGCCATCATGTATTTTGAAGAGTCAACCTTTACAAGGGCCCCTGCGTATGACATCAATTGCAACATATTACGTATACGGCGAACTTGTGTTGTCGACATGGGCTCTGCCGCAGCGGATAATGTAACATGAATATCATCGATTAACGGTCGATAATTGGGCATTATCTTCCCAGCGATCAAGTCTGGTGTAAGCGCAATCCTCCCATCTGTTTCCAAAAAGGCACTCGCTATTATTCTGAATGGATATTCATCGTTTTCTTCATGAAGCATCAATCCACTAATCAACACATCTGAATACGACAATATGCCAGTACATACAGACCGTCCCTTGTCGGTTAGTGAAACAATATTCTCATTAAAAGAGACAACATTCAGACTATCCCATGGTTCTCGTGCGTCTCTAAACAAGCCACGCTTACGTCCATCGGCTTCTGTCGACACCCACTCTACCTCGGGGACCTTATCTTTAAGTCTTTCATAAAGCGGATCACTACAGTCCTGATAGTTGGAGCCATTGGATTCACACAGTACCAATAACGTCTTGTACCATACAGCAGGAACCCAAAGGCCTTCATGGCCACGATCAAGCCCAACCCACATTGCATTGTACTTAGCCATGTAGACCTCCTATTGAAATAAATGTTCCTGCCCAAGGAAGCGCACCCCGCGCTTAAATGCAATTTTCTTCAATCCAAAGATTTGGCTTCGGATTTCGTTTCCTATGGCAAAGGCAAGCAGTGCTGGGACAGCATTGCCGACTTGCCTGATCGCATGCCTTCCAACCCCATAGAATGGCCACCAATCTGGAAAGGTCTGCATTCGAGCACTTTCACGCGGCGTCACTTCTCTTGGTTCTGTTGGATGTACATGTCCTTTACCCCCACTATGCTCCGACCCGCATATAATCGTAAAACTTGGCCGGTCCAGGTCAAGCCGATTGATACGAGTATGAACATCACGAGCCCCAGGTTCCATTGCATCGTATCTGTGAATGACTGCGTCCCCATGAACTCTACCTGTATGAATCGATGGTGACCTTGCATTTGGCGGCGGTAGATTTCGCAATCCATCTCGAACGGTTCGATAACGCAATTGTCCTTCCTTTGGATTTACAAATGCTACCTTGGGAATGTCTGTCACATTCGTTCCTAGTCGTGATCCAATTATTATTATTCTATCTCGAAATTGAGGAACACCATAGTCGACAGCATTCAACCGGAATACTCTTATGTCATATTCAAGCGTATCCGTGGGATGTGCCAATTTCTCCTTGACCAGTTTAAACACCTCACCATTTTGCACAGTAAGCAAACCAAAAACGTTCTCAAACACAAATGCTGGCGGTGCTATTTCGCCAAGAATTCTAAAGTACTCATCAACCATCTGTCCCCGTGCATCCTCACGACCCTTCCTATTACCAAAAACGCTGAAAGCTTGGCATGGAGGACCTCCTGCCAACAAATCGACCTCTTTCCCGAGCGCCCTTACATGCTGAAGTATTCTGGTCCCCGATATGTTTTTAATGTCTCCACAAACAATTTCAGCATCTTTCATTTGTGGCAAGATTTTCCCAGCCGCCTCAAGCGTCTTACAACAGTAGGAATTGATGTCATTTTCAAAAAGCAAGTCAAAACCTGCGGCGGCCAGACCAACATCTAAGCCTCCCGCACCAGAAAATAGTGAAACAACATTCAGTCTCCGTCCTCCCGTATCATCGCGAGAGATCTTTCTCGGGGACTCATTATCGGCGCGCATAGACACGCACCGATCCACCTCTGAGGTCCTTGCAGCGGAAACACTACCGCTGATTCTCTTTTCTGATTTCTTTTTCATGGTCGTGATGCGGCTGCATCACGACGGCATGAAAAGAGCGCGCTCTCAATCCATGCCCCAGTCGGAAGCCCTACCACAGGCCTGCCAGTTTACACGGGAGAACGCGCCCATGTTGGGCGCGCTCTGCTGGTACTGAAACTGGCAGAAGCCTGTAGGCTTCTTTGTTGCATACGACGTTGGAAACGTGTGGTAGTATTTCCGACTGGGCGTCGTTCAGCAGTTCGCTAAATTGTCTTGTTTATGGTTTTAAATCGATTCCTTGTTTCTCCTTTGGTTCGAGGAACGGGGATAGTATAGCATATTTGGGGTTATGCGACCATACCCACGTCCTCACACTTCAAGGGCACCCAACACAGAATTTCCATTTCGTGAATTTATTTCACCGATAGGTTGACTGGCTGAACCAAATGTGTTATACTACCCTCGTTTTCTACGGCAAGGAAGGCCGTGTGAGACAATAGGAAAAACTATTTCTAGAAAGAGACAGAAGATGGGCGAACTTACGCAGCTAGGCAGATTCCTCAGGAAATTGAGGATCGACAGAAACGAATTGCTCCGGGACATGTCCCGTAAACTTGAGGTAACCATGTCGTTCTTGTCGTCAGTCGAGAACGGAAAGAAAAGCATGCCATCGGAATGGGTTGCCAGGATATCGGCACTATACAAGTTGTCAGAGTTACAAGAGAAAGAGCTGGACGCGGCTGTAGCAGAAAGCGAGAAAGGAATCGGCGTCAAGTTCGACGGATTATCTCCAGAGCAGAGAAGAATGAGCGTGGCCTTCGCCAGAAAGATTAAAACCCTTAATAGTAAAGAACAGAAGGTGTTGCAGCAAGTTCTGTTCTAATGCATGAACGCAAAATGAGGTAAGCTATGAAATCAAGAAAGCCATTTCACCGAGAAGGATTCTGCGTGTCACCACGTAAAGAGGTTGAGATTCGCAACATAGCCGAACAAATCCGCAAACTCTTTTATCCGCACAACCACAAATATCTTGATGTCATTGATTTCCTTGAACGGAAAATGCCCTTTGTTTTTGAATACTTCCACTACGAAATCGTAGAACCTCACGAACTTCCAGATCGAGAGGCCGAAATGGATCCGATAGGATTCTGCATTAGGATACAAGAACCCATTTATGAAAAAGCGATTGAGAACGATGGCCATTGCCGATTCACAATTGCCCATGAACTTGGCCATTGGTTTCTTCATCGCGAACAGACGCTTGCCTTCGGACGACCAGACCGCGGTGGAACAATCCCGCCATATCGGCATTCCGAATGGCAGGCGGATGTATTCGCTCGCAACTTTCTAGCACCATGGTCACTCGCAAAAGGCATGAGTGCTGGACAAATCGAAAAAGTGTTTGAAGTATCGGGGGAAGTCGCCGCCATTATCAGTGGAGAACCTGCTGTAAAAGAAAAACGTGCCCGTGTAAGTCTTGCCGCTGGTCCAATGCTACCGGGTTTTGAGTCTCTTTGAACATAATTCCTTTCTTTTCAACGCCCAACTTCACCAACAGGTTAAATCAAAATGAGAATTCACAAGCACATAAATTTCTTCAAGGTTGTCGAGCATTTCCAGAATCTACTCCATGATTCTGGCGTACGCATCAAGAATGACGGTTTCCCTGACCTCACGGACTTTGATTACCCAAAATCAATCCCACCCGATGTTGAAATGTGGCCGTACAGTAAACGTAATCAAGCTCAGAAACCGCGCAACACAATTATAACCTTCTTTGAAACAGATCCGATCCTGTATGCCGACCTCAATACAATCGATAAAGTAATCTGCAATCTTGCTTTGTACCGATACACAACTGGATTTGATATCAGCCCTTGCCTTGATTTCAACATTGAAGCGCAGAAAGCCGCACTGGTGATCAACGCATTGACCAACGGAATCATGCTTTCACACGGAATAGCAGTCATCCCAACGTTGCGAACGGGAAGTATTGAGACAACATCTTACCTCAATTGTTATCCGAAGCACATCTGCTATGCTTTCGGCGCTCTCGGATGCAATCAGAGATATGCATCATACGGTCAATTGCTGACAGCTACAAAACTTGCGCTGTGCGAACCGACACAAGTCATTTCCTACGGGAAAATGTCGGCGTGCGACAGAGAACTGTTCTACAGCTGGGGTGTCCCAGTTTTGAACATCCCCGATTATCAAACACGATGCCGCAAAAAAGCGGCGGAAAGGAAATGACGACATGTCAGACTCCAAGTCAGCATACAGCACAGGTGTCGCGGCGCAGAAAGCGCTTGCGCAACTTGATGCTGAACTCACGCGAAAGCTCGACCGAGCCGCTGAAAGAGCAAAGCGATTCCATGCAAACTGGCAAGCAGTTAACCTCAACGATTTCGTTGACAAGTTTGCGCCAGGGAGTACTACGAAGATAGATGGGGCGAAGATCTACTTCCAGACCCCGGGATCGAACATCAGGATTGTATGTGACATCCGTGGCGGCTACTGCCGCTTACAAGACACGTCCATTAGTAACACAAGGCGTTCGTACCTTGACATCAACGGGCATAATGCAAACAACAAGACGTTGCCGAATGGAAAGCAAACTGGACGTAAGCAATCAGAATACAATGAAGTGACGCACTTTAGGATTCTCAAAAGAGAGGAGATGTAAAAATGGAAACCAATCATCAGTATCACCTTTCAATTCCACTGAATGTTGACAGTCTCGACGACATACCCGAAGGTGTCCTTTGGGAAGATGTCAAGTTCGAGGAGTATCAAATATCGAAGGCGGATTACGATAACCTCTTCGATCTTTTCTGTCAATTCGACAAACCGTTTAACACCATTATTGACGAATATGAAGAGGATGAAATTGCCGCAGACAAAATTCAACCGGCGATCGAAATGACTGAAGCTTACGCCGCTGAAGCATCACCCGAAATCAAGGCTTCCACTGAAAAACTCCTTGTTGTTCTTAGACGGGCAAAGGAACTGGGCAAACAAATCCTACTCTCATTCTGAACCATGGTAAGGCATACCCATCAGGACTTCCTTCATAGATTGTCAAACGACTCGGAAGCGTTAGACACCAACCATTTTTCAGTGTGTTTTCGTGACTTAGAGTCCGTTAAAGAGCACCGTGAGCCGCCGTGTCTATTTGACACGCCAGGGAATTTCATCCGAAAGGTCTCAGTCTCGTATCTTGACGAGTACATTGACGACAAGAAAGAGTGGGATAGCTTTGTCAAGCCGCTTGCAGGCATCGACTGTCTATATTTAATAGATGATCGTGATGTCAGCAACCCAATTATGAAAAGATACGCGCTACTTAAGAATCAGCAATATCTACTGAAATTGCAGGAAGATGGAATTTGCGGCAAACTGGTTCAGACTCGATGAACCCAAAATACAATGGCGAGGCTTAAACCTCGCCATCGGCGATAGACCGCTTCACGAACGTCCAATCAATCGGGGATGATTCGATATTTCATCTGCCTTGCCTTGAAATAGCAGTAGCTGGAATTGATTTTATCAACCGTCATGTCGCAATCATCGACAAGATAGACGAATCCATCCTTCAAAATGACCGTAGAGTCCGACCAATACGGGTCGTTTTCCTGCGGATTGCGGCTGGATGCGTCACGGGACCGACATCGCGAACGCCGCCTTCTTGATGCGCGCTATTTCGCCCGCATCCATCTTGGTAAATCCGAAACACTTCCTGCCAAGGTCTTTCAGCGATGCGCCAATGAGATAGAGTTCCTTGTCGTCGATGATAAGGAAGCGGTCGTGGAAGGTTTCGTTGTAGCGCACAGCGAGTTTCGGGTACTGGGTGTTGAAGGTCGCGATGTCGGCGAGGGAAATCTTATGGTGGGGCACGTGCTTCTTGTCATAGTGCTCCGAGGTGAAGATCGTAAGCCTCACGCCCTTGCGCTTTTTCGCGAAGAGGTCGAGTACCTCCGTGTTCGCCCAGTTGTCGATGAGGATCAGCGACCGCTTCGCGCGAGAGACAAGCAAAAGCACCAGCGCCCGTGCGTCCCAGAGTTGACTGTTGTAGAACACGCCCTGCAACGGCGGCGTCTGCGTCTGGACGAAGAAATCGACCTTGTTCTTCAGTTCGGCTACATCCGCTTCTGTCTTGGCAAGCCGACGATCCATCTTGTCTTCAAGTTGATTCAGACGGGTGTTTACGGCATATCCACGCAAGAGATATTCCCTGAGGATCTTTGTGGCCCATTGCCGGAACCGTGTAGCCTGAAGAGAGTTCACGCGATATCCGACTGCGATAATCATGTCGAGATTGTAGAACGGAATCGTCCGCATAATGGAACGACCGCCCTCGACTTGAACTTGTGCAATTTTTGCACAGGTTGCCGATTCGTCCAATTCTCCAGTTTTGTAGATATTGTGGATGTGACGATTCACCACCGTCCTGTCAACGCAAAACAACTCCGCAAGGCGCGCTTGGTTGAGCCACACGGTCTCGTTCTCAAGACGCACGTCCAGCCGGACGGTCTCGTTCGGCTGATAGACGACAATCTGGTTCTCTTTCGTGTTCATTCGACTTCACCTTTCATGCGTAAACTATACTTGACTTTTCATAATCGCATCGTTCTTCATTTCCTGTTCCGCCATCCACGCCTTATTTTTTCATACTGCCGAATGGTGTACTTGTTCAATTGTGCCAGCCGCGCCCGCGCGCCACGTTCGTCGTCTACGAAAGGCATGACCGCATCAAGTGACATAATGTGCGCCCGTTCGCGTTCTGGATGTTTGCTGCATCTGTTGATCGGGATACTCGTACCTGGTTGTGCCGAAACATCAATCATAATCGCGAGAGCACTTGGATTGCCAATGGTAATCCCCTCAATCATCTGCTCGTAGGCAAACTGATCCTCGGATATCTCCATACTCAGATCGAAGAAATCACAGTACACAGTCTGATTATGATTAATCCAATCTACCCCTTGGTTAACAGGGATATGACAACGCTTTTTTGACTTTTTATCATAGTTGGACAACGTTGGATCATCGTAGTTCCAGAAGACTTCAATCTTTCCATTCGTGGCAACTATCCTGCCGCCGTCTTCCGGATCCTCGCCCTGAAAGACGACCGTACCGTTCAATTTGATTTTCTTCGGCAAAAGGAAATGATTATTGATGTACCTTATCCATCCGATGTAGCCATAGAACTTTTCGTTGCCATCCCACCTTATGCTTCTTCGGTTCTCGCTGACTCCCCACTGACACCAGATGCTTGGCATCCCCTCGTCATCGTGTCTGGAGTGCGCCAGTTCTTCCAAAGCATTACAAGTTTTCTCGTCCAACCGTCTGCTCAATACAAACTCGCCGTCGAATTCCGTATTGTATCCCATAACCGTATCCTCCAATTCTCACTTTAATCCTACGCTTTCTGACCGGCGCGTTTGATTCGCCTGACCGTATGCTTGAGCTTCCCAATGAGAAAGTTCAGCTCCAGCGAGGATTCTGTCTCCACGGTTTCAAGGTCTGGCATGACGATGTCTGACAACGTTTCGCCGAAATGACGCATCTTCTCCGCCTGTATCTGTCCCTTCGGTGCGTTATGCAGCTCCACGAGCTCGCGCTTCAGCGTGCGCACTTTGGCGAAGGTCTCGATGATGGCAAACGTGGCTTCCGTCGCACGCTGGCTCTTCAAAACGGTCGCAAGCATGTAAAGACCCTTTTCCGTGAAGGCCTTGGGCAGGACCCGACTCTTGGACGAGATTTTTGCGGACGAAATTTTCGACCGCAAATCAGAGAGCTCATCCGCAGTCAATGCGAACATGTAGTCTGCGGGGAATTTCTCGGGATTGTTGCGAACGGCCTCGTTCACGCGCTTCGTCGCGACTCCGTACAGCTTCGCAACATCCGCGTCAACGATGACCGGCTGGCCACGGACGCTGACGATTAGTTTCTCGACCTCGCTATATGCGACTGGCGTTGCCGCAGGCGAAACCTTGCCGCCCGCGATCAGTTCTTTTTTACTCTTCTTCATAACCGATTCCTTTCTCCCACTTGCGGGAGGTGTTGTTTACACGACTGTTAATCGACGGCATACGCCGTCGATGGCAGTCTGGAATCGGCTCTGCCAGCCATCCACCGAAGTGGCATCCGCGTTTTCCAGCGGTGTATCTCGCTACCCGGCCCAAGAGGATCCCATGCACTCCAGGCATGGGTCCCGTCCGGACGGCTTTCGCTGTATAGCCCCACCGAGGGCATCAATTCCCGAAAGCGCCGATAGTTTAGCACACCTCTCGC
>CADCOC010000007.1 GCA_902802945.1 uncultured bacterium
ACCGTACGATTCGACGACGTCGTTCCGCCCCGGCACGCGCTTCGGACCTTCCGCGATGCGCTCGGAGAGCTTCGGCATCGAGACGTATTCGATGCTCCAGGACCGCGACATCGCCGAGGACGCCGCCGTCTTCGATTCTGGCGACCTGGAGCTTCCGTTCGGCGCGCCCGACCGCGCGCTCGAAATGATAGAGGCGCGCGAGTCCGAAATCCTCGGCGCAGGCAAGATCCCGTTTCTGCTCGGCGGCGAACACCTTGTCACGCTCGGCGCCATGCGGGCGGCCGTGAAGCGTCATCCAGATCTGCGCATCGTCCACTTCGACGCGCACGCCGATCTGCGCGAGGACTACCTCGGCGTGGAGCTTTCGCACGCCTGCGTTCTCCGCCGCTGCCACGACCTCCTCGGCGACGGGCGCATCTTCCAGTTCGGCATCCGTTCCGGGACGCGCGACGAGCGCAGCTTCATGCTTGGCGGCCACGTCACGACGGAGCTCTTCTCGGACGCGACGCTGCCCGAAGTCGTCGAGAAGATCGGCAGAGATGCGCCCGTCTACCTCACGGTCGACATGGACGTCCTCGACCCCGCGGAATTCCCGGGCACGGGGACGCCGGAGGCTGGCGGGCTTTCGTTCACGCGCCTCGTCGACGATGTGCGCCTGATCTGCGGGAAACTCAACATTGTCGCGCTCGACAACGTGGAACTTTCGCCCGCGCTCGATCCGACTGGACGCTCCACGGCGCTCGCATGCAAATTCCTGCGCGAGGAGCTGCTGTCCGTATGTAATCGGTGATTTGGAAAGGAGAAATGAAATGGCAAAGAAAGTGATGCTCATCGGTGCCGGCGGCGTTGCCGGCGTGGCGGCCGCGAAGATGGCCCAGAACCCCGACGTATTCGGCGAGCTCTTGATCGCCTCGCGCACGAAAGCCCGCTGCGACGCAATCAAGGCGGACGTCGAGAAGCGCCCGTGGTTTGCCGCGAAGGGCGTGACGACGAAGATCTCCACCGCGCAGATCGACGCGATGGACGTGCCGCGCCTAACCGCGCTCATCAAGGAATTCAAGCCGGACCTCGTGATGAACATCGCGCTTCCGTATCAGGACCTTGCGATCATGGACGCGTGTCTCGCCGCGGGCGTCAGCTACCTCGACACCGCCAACTACGAGCCGCCTGAAGAGGCGCACTTCGAGTACTCGTGGCAGTGGGCGTACCGCGAGAAGTTCGAGAAGGCCGGGCTTACCGCAATCCTCGGCTGCGGCTTCGACCCCGGCGTCACCCAGGTGTTCTCCGCCTACGCGCAGAAGCACTACTTCGACGAGATCCACACGCTCGACATCCTCGACTGCAACGGCGGCGACCACGGCTATCCCTTCGCCACCAACTTCAATCCCGAGATCAACATCCGCGAGGTGTCCGCGAAGGGCAGTTATTGGGTAGCTGACCCCAAGGACGACAAGCCGGAAGTCGCCGTCGAGAACAAGAAGGCCTTTGACAAGGGCTGGTGGGTGGAGACCGCGCCGATGGCTATCAAGCGCGTGTACAACTTCGACCAGGTGGGCGAGAAGGACATGTACCTGCTCCACCACGAGGAGCTGGAGTCGCTCGGCTGCAACCTGAAGGGCATCAAGCGCATCCGCTTCTTCATGACGTTCGGCCAGAGCTACCTCACGCACCTCAAGTGTCTCGAGAACGTGGGCATGACGCGCATCGACCCGGTCGACTTCAAGGGACAGAAGATCGTCCCGATCGAGTTCCTGAAGGCGCTCCTGCCCGACCCCGCCACGCTGGGTCCGCGCACGAAGGGCAAGACGAACATCGGTTGCATCTTCGAGGGCGTCAAGGACGGAAAGCCGGTGCGCTACTACGTGTACAACGTGTGCGACCACCAGGAGTGCTACGCCGAGGTCGGCTCGCAGGCGATCAGCTACACGACGGGCGTCCCCGCGATGATCGGCGCGAAGTGCTTCCTCGAGGGCAAGTGGACCGAGAAGGGCGTCCACACCTGCGAGGAGTTCGACCCCGACCCATTCATGGCCGAGCTGAACGTGCAGGGTCTCCCGTGGAAGGAGACCTTCGACCCCGTGATGGTGCCGTAGCACGAACGACGAGGAATTTGGTATACTCTCCTTCGGAGAGGTTTCATGACAGTAGAGGAAATCATAAAGACGCCGGAGTATATCTCCGTTGTGGATGACTACAAGGATGTGTGCTTGTGGTTTTCCCCGGAGTGCTATCATCCGCATACAGGCGTCCAGCTCGAGCAGATTCTCACGTCGATTGAGCGCAATGGGGATCTCAATGCATACAAGCGGGTCGGGAGGATCAGAAAATGGCTGTCACCAAATTTCAAGCCGACGTACTCAAGCGGATTGCCGATTCACGGATAAAGTCTGGCGAAACGTACGTTGCCGGAGGCCTCGCGCTCAACTACCAGTTGAAGGCGCCGCGGCTTTCGCATGACATCGACGTGTTCAACAACAGCACGGAGGCACTTCACGCCGCGTACGGATGCGATAGCCAAGCGCTGCGTGAAGCGGGTTTTGAAGTCATCGAAAAAAGAAAAGCCCCGTACTTCGTGGAAGTCTCGGTTGTCGGTCCGCATGGAGAGAAAACCGATATCCAATGGGTGAGCGACAGCGCCTACAGGTTCTTCCCGCTTCTGGAAGATGAACTCCTTGGCCTGACGCTTCATCCATTCGATCTTGCCACAAACAAGCTGCTTGCGTTGATGGGACGCGAAGTGCCGCGCGACTGGGTCGATACGATCACATGCCATGAGAGACTTCAACCGTTGCCGTACCTCGCCTGGGCGGCATGTGGCAAAGATATGGGCTTTAGTCCTGCGTTTATTCTGGACATGGCGATGCGCGTTCGCTATGTCCAGGAAGAGCTTGACGCGGCAATCGAATCCGAAGAACCCTTGGAAGCCGCATGCCTCTGCCGGAAATGGCATGAGATGATCGCGGCCGCCCGAAACACGATTCGGCTGATTCCCGCGGAAGAAGCCGGCAAGGCCGTTCTCACGAAAGACGGCGAGCTCTTCCGCGGCACCGACGAGGAGTTCCTCGCCGCGCTTTCGGCGGGCGAGATCGTCTTCCACGAAGGCCACCTCGGCGGCGCCTGGCCACGCATCGTGGAACGGTAGAGGAATTTGCCGCAACGAGCGAGTACTGATGACCGTAAACAAGAAAGGTTGACGGATTATGATCACGAAGAGAAACTTTAAGGTTTTGTTGGAAACAATCGGCTTTGCGTCTAACGGGGACGGTGTGTATTCAAAAACATATGGAGACATGTTGGACAACAGCATCGTCGTTGATTTCGGCAAGGAGTCCATTTCTTGGCCGAAGGGACTTCGCAGGGGCGACGAAACTACATCCAACTTTTCCGCTACCGAGAACTTTGTCGTATTAGAGTGTGTCGATCGCCTTCTTGAAAAGGGTTATCGCCCCGAACACATCGTCCTTGAGGAGAAATGGCAGCTCGGTCATGATCAAAAGGGCGGCAAGGCGGACATCTGCGTCTATTCACCGGACAATACGCTTCTCGTTATCATCGAGTGCAAAACAGCTGGTGACGAATTTAGAAAATACAGGAAACAGCTTTTTGCTGACGGAGGGCAACTCTTCTCGTATTGGCAGCAGGACAGGAGCGCACAATGGCTCTGCCTTTATGCTTCGGACCTTGGGGAAAAACGCGATGGTGACAAGACCTCATGTGTGGTTGAATACGAGAATTCAATCGTCGTCATCAACTGCTCGGACGATCCGAACATGGAGAAGACGGCAGCATCCGATGACAGCGTCCATCTATACAGCCAGGCCAGTTCTGTTGCACAGCTATTCGAGGTCTGGGATGCAACCTACAACAAACAGACTTGTCCGGATGTCATATTCGGCAAGGACTCGCAAGCTTACAATATTGGCATTCGGCGGCTTCGCAAGCAAGACCTGCGTTCATTCAGCCGCGAAGACGGCATTGTCAACCGTTTTGAGGAAATCCTTCGCCACAACAATGTGAGCGACAAAGAAAACGCATTCAACAAACTCGTGTCATTGTTCATCTGTAAGCTCGTTGATGAGATCACTAAGGGCGATGAGGATGAACTCGACTTCCAGTACCGTGTTGGTTCTGACGACTTCGAATCTCTTCAGGATCGTCTTCAACGGCTCCACCGCGACGGCATGCTCCAGTTCATGAACGAGAAGATATTCTATGTGGAGAACGACTATGCGGAACGACTCTTCTCACAGTACTCCAGAAGCGACCGCAACAATGCGATACAAGACCTTCAGGCGACGATCCGAAAGCTCAAGTTCTACTCGAACAACGAATTCGCGTTTAAGGATGTTCATAACGAGGACCTGTTCCTCCAGAATAGCAAGATACTTGTTGAGATGGTTCAGCTCTTCGAGCCTTACCGCATCGTCTATCCTGCCCGCGACCAACTTCTCGGCGACCTGTTCGAACAACTTCTCGCCAAAGGCTTTAAACAAAACGAGGGACAGTTCTTCACGGCAATGCCGCTCACCCGATTCATTTGGGAGTCGCTGCCCCTCGATACCATTGTTCGGCGCGGTGGTAAGCTCGTCCATCCTCGAATGATTGACTATGCCTGTGGCGCAGGACACTTCCTCACCGAGGGAGTCGAGGCCATCAATGCGTTTTTCAAGGACGAATGTGGGAAGACCACGAGAGATAATTCGTGGGTCGAGAAATTCGTCTATGGCGTGGAAAAGGATTATCGCCTTGCCCGAGTTTCAAAAGTGTCCCTTCACATGAATGGCGCGGGGGCAGGGCAGATTGTATTCGGTGACGGTCTTGAGAATTACCCCGAAAAGGGAATCGAGGCTGGACGTTTCAGTATACTGGTAGCCAATCCGCCTTACGCCGTCGACGCATTCAAGGCCCACCTTCGCCTTCGCAACAATAACTTCATGCTGCTTGACTACATCACGGATCAGGGGTCTGAGATCGAGGCATTGTTCGTTGAACGCGCAGCGCAGCTCCTGAAACCACGTGGTGTAGCAGCAATCATCCTCCCAGCTTCGATTCTCACCGGTCCTGGCGCGTATGTCGGCGCACGCGAACAGTTGATCGACAATTTCAAGATACGCGCCATTGTGTCGCTTGGCAAGAACGCATTCCAAGCGACCAATACCGAGACGATCATCCTCTTCCTTGAGAAGTATGATGAACCTCCACGCCGCGCCGCTCTGGTCGTCGACAGCGTGAATGCAATCATTTCCGGAAAGTCTCTCGAAGGTTGGGAGGACAAGGATATACTTGATGGCTACCTCGCCCAGATAGGTGTTTCCGAACACGACTACGCCCGCTTCATTTCCCGCGATGCACCATGGACAGAATGGCTGGGACACGACTACTTCGGGCTCTATGCCAAGTCTTTTTCGGGGCTCACGGAAATCAAGTCGTTGAAGACGAAAGGCTGGTTCAACAAACTCGATGCATCTCAGCAGGAATCCGAGCTGTCTGGGCGCTTCTACGAATGGTGTCTCGGAACAGGCGGAACGGAGCGCGAGAAGCTTTGCGCCTTCGGCCTTGTTTACGGACAAAAAACGTTGATCGTCAAGTCGCCGGATGACAAGATGGAGGAACGGAAGTTCCTCGGCTATTCGTGGTCGAATAGGCGCGGGCAGGAGGGCATCCAGATTGAGACGCCAGGCGGCATGCTTTACAACGATGCGACTCGCCGCGCCCCTGGCACGATCGCCGCCGGAATTTGTCAGGCGTTCGCCGACGAGACGCCTTTAATCGCCAATGGAGAGGAGTATGCTAAATACGTTCCGCTCAAAGACCTAATTGACTTCTCACGCCCTAAGTTCGATAAGGCGATTAGCGTGGAGAAAAGTAATGAGTTTAAAGTTGAGAGCAGATTTCCTCTTGTTCCGATCGCGAATTGCGCGAGGATCATAAGGGGCGTCACATACGCTAAAGAAGATCAGGTAGCCGATGAAACTGACAAAGTCATTCTCACGGCGGACAACATCACCCTTGATGGTGATTTCGCGATCTCAAAGAAAGTATACCTCCGCGATACATTTGTGATTGACGACGAGAAGCTACTTTGCGCAAACGACTGTTTTATCTGCTTTTCAAGTGGCAGTAGACAGCATGTCGGCAAGGTCGCTTTCATTGACAAAGACACAAAGTTTTACGCTGGCGGTTTTATGGGAATCCTGCGGGCTGCTCCCAAGACCATTCTGCCAAAATATCTTTATGAAGTACTGAATAGCGATATCTATCGGATGGTCGTTCGCAGTAAAAGCACGGGAGCGAACATCAAGAATCTGAGCAATGAAATCGGAGATGTCAAGATTCCGCTTCCCGATCTTACAACGCAGAGAAGGATAGTTACAGAGTGTGCGAAAGTCGATGCCGGGTGCGTCGTGCAGAAGAGCTTGATTTTGAAGGCACGGAAGCGCATTGATTCAGCCTTGGCCAAGGGCGAACGTAACGCGACGCAGACATACAGTTTGGGTGACGAAAAACGTTTTTCGCTTCAAATCGGCAAGCGCGTTGTCGGAACAGAGGTTTCTGATGAATACGAGATACCAGTTTACAGCGCCAACGTGCATGAACCATTCGGAAAGATAGACAAGTTGCTCAATACATGTAGTGATTTTTCTTGCCCGTCCGTCCTCTGGGGTATTGACGGCGATTGGGACGTAGGTTATATCAAAGAGGAGGTGAAGTTCTATCCTACCGACCATTGTGGTGTTCTCCGCGTCAAGACGGGTGAAGTTGAGCCGCGCTATCTTGCACATGCGTTGCTTGTCGCGGGGACTGCCGCAGGTTTCAAGCGAAGTTACAGGGCGTCTATAGACCGTGTGTCGGGGCTGAAGATCTCAGTTCCGCCGATTTCAGAGCAACGCCGGATTGCGGTTGAAATAGAGAAGTGCGAGAAGGCAATTGCAGAGGCGGAGGCGCAGATTGCGGAATCCGCCAGGAAGAAATCTGCGATTCTCGACAGATTTATAAATAAGGAGAAAAAATAGTCGAGGAAGGAGGTCGCTGATGGCTGAAGAATCAAATACCCTGCCGAGCCGGTTTGCCGTGTTCAGTACGAAGGATGGGAAACCATCCGTTGTGGCGCGGTTTGAAAATGACGATGTTTGGCTGACGCAAAAACATCTTGCTGAACTGTTCAACACGACAAAACAGAATGTAAATCAGCACATATTGGCGATTTATGGCTCAGGGGAGCTTGATCGCAATCGAACTGTCAAGAAATACTTGACAGTTCAAACCGAAGGTACGCGCACGATCGGACGGCATGTTGATCATTACAATTTGGACATGATCATTGCCCTTGGCTACCGCATTGACAGTCCGATTGCCATCCGTTTCCGGCAGTGGGCGACGCAACGGCTTCATGAACTGATCCAAAAGGGTTTTGCGCTGGAGGACGAGCGGTTGAAGCAGGGCGGTAACCGCTATTTCAAGGAACTGTTGCAACGCATCCGCGACATCCGGGCGAGCGAGCGTAACTTCTATCAGCAGGTAACGGACGTCTATGCGACGGCGACCGACTATGACCCCCGTGCGGACATCACGCGGGAATTCTTCGCGACCGTACAGAACAAGATGCATTATGCTGTTCATGAGCATACGGCGGCAGAAGTGATCTACGAACGGGTCGATAGCGACAAGCCGAATGTGGGCATGCTGACGTTCAAGGGCGACTACGTGACGAAAGACGATGTCAGGATCGCGAAGAACTATCTCACCGAGAATGAAATCTCGCGGCTGAACCTGCTAGTTTCCCAGTTTCTCGACTTTGCCGAGTACAAGGCGCTCTCGGAAGAACCCATGTCAATGAGCGATTGGGTTGCGGCACTGGACGATCAGCTCAAGCGCCTTCGTGCGAATATCCTCACCGACAAGGGGAAGGTCTCGCATGAGGAAGCCATGGCGAAGGCGGAGTCGGAATTTGAGATTTACCGTGCACGCGAGATGCGGCAGCTGAAATCGGACTTCGACAAAGCCGTTCAAGGTTATCTCAACATGGGAGGGAAGTGAATACCATGCCTAGATACATCATCGACGAGGCGAAGCTGGAGGCGAACCTCCAGGTGCTGGCCTCCGTGCGCGAACGCGCGGGGGTGAAGATTCTGCTCGCGCAGAAGGCGTTTTCATGCTTTGAATTGTATCCGCTCGTGGCGAAGTACCTCGACGGTGCAACGGCGAGCGGGCTTTTCGAGGCGCGGCTTGCGCATGAGGAGATGCCCGGGAAGGAGAACCACGTGTTCGCGCCGGCGTTCCGCGCCGAGGACATGCCGGAACTGCTGCGCGTCGTCAACCACATCGTGTTCAACTCGCCGCGTCAGGTGGAGAAGTTCGGCGCGATGGCGCGTGCGGCGGGCGTGTCGGTGGGGCTACGGGTGAATCCTGAGGTGTCCGTGGCGACGACGCCCGCGTACGACCCGTGCCGGCCGGGTTCGCGGCTGGGCACGACGCGGGGGGCGTGGGAGGAATATAGGGGAGACATTCGACAGCCGACGGCCGACAACCAGGCCGACGATCGACAGTCGACAACTGGATGTCGGTCGCCGAATGTCGAAAGTCTCGCCATCGACGGTCTGCATTTCCACTGTCTGTGTGAGCAGGGTGTGGAGGAACTGCGCAAGGTGTTGGCGGGGTTTGAGGCAAAGTTCGGCGACCTGCTGCCGCAGATGAAGTGGGTGAACTTCGGCGGCGGACACCACATCACGCGCGCCGACTACGATGTGGACGGGCTGGTGGAGTTGCTTCAGGATTTCAAGCTCCGCCATCCGCATCTTACGGTTTACCTGGAACCGGGCGAGGCGGTGGCGCTCGACGCGGGCACGTTGGAGGCGACCGTGCTCGAGATCCAGCCTCCGGGCGCCGATGGAATCTCAAACGCCATCCTCGACGTGAGCGCGGCGTGTCACATGCCTGACGTGCTGGAGATGCCGTACACGCCACGGGTGCAAATGGAAAATGTAAAGTGTAAAATGGAAAATGATGTGAGTGGGGCCAGCTATGTCTACCGCTTCGGCGGGCCCACGTGCCTGGCCGGCGACGAGATCGGCACGTACACCTTCCCGCATCCGCTCGCAGAGGGGGATCGGGTGGTGTTTGAGGATATGGCGATCTACTCGATGGTGAAAAACAACACCTTCAACGGCATGCCGTTGCCATCGATCGCCGTGCGGCGCATTGACGGGACGGTGGAGACGCTGAAGGCGTTCGGCTACGCCGACTTCAAGTGTCGGCTTGGGTGAGTCACGGCAGGGCCGCGCCGACGAGCTTCGAGACGAGTTTGCCGTCCGCCTGCCCCTTGACGCGCGCCATCACTTCCTTCATCACGCGGCCCATGTCCTTCTTGGACGTGGCGCCGAGTTCGGCGACGGTCGCCTTGACCACCTCGGCCACTTCGGTCTCGGAGAGTTGCGCGGGCAGGTAGCCCTTGAGAAACTCAAGCTCGGCCTTTTCGCCTGCGGCGAGCTCGGTGCGTCCGGCCGACTCGAACTGCGCGATCGACTCCTCGCGCTGCTTCACGCCCTTGGCGACGACGGCGAGCACCACGTCGTCCGAGATCTCCTTGCCGGCGTTGACCGTGAGGTCCTTGACCTTTGCGATGACGCCGCGGACCGCGTTGACGGTCTGCATGTTGTGGGCCTTCATGGCGTCCTTCATGTCGGCCATGAGCTTGTCGTAGAGTACACTTGCCATTTTCTTTTCCTTCCTTGTCCTGACGCGGAAAGTATAGCACGGTTTCGCCGCCGCGGCAACCTGAGATTCCAAGATTCCAAAAATGCGACTTGAAAAGGTAAACGCAAGCGTTGTGAACTTTAATCTCTGCAAAGGAATGAAAACGCAAACGCGGGATGTCGCACGGCTCCTAAATATGCTATACTGTGCGCCGATGAAAGCAGAGACTAGTGACATGAATGACAGCGGAGCCCTTTCCAGGGAGGATGGGTTGGTTGTGTTTGAGCCAGGGGAGTTGTTCCATGGCTACATAATCGAAAAGCAGATTGGAAAGGGCGGGCTGGGGACTATCTGGCTCGGACGCCACAACATGCTCGACACCTTGTTCGCGATCAAGGTCCTCGATCCCGAAATCGCCAAGGAGAAACCCGAGTACGTGAAACGGTTTGTCCGGGAGGCTAAGCTGGCGACGCGGATGCGCCATCCCAACCTCGTGGCGGTCCATGACGCAGGGTACGACGAGTCCCGCGGCCTGTATTTCCTCGTGATGGACTACGTCAAGGGCGACACGCTTCGCTCCACCATCGCCTTTGGCGGCGCGCAGCCAGAGAAGGACGCCGTTCGCATCATCCTGCAGGTCGCAGACGTGCTCGTGGCGGCGCAGCGTTTCGGTATGGTCCACCGCGACCTCAAGCCCGAGAACATCATGCTGACTTCAGACGGCAACGTCAAGCTCCTTGATCTCGGGGTCGCGAAGATATCGGACGGCATGGATTCCCTCAAGACGACGGAGGCCATAGATTCGAGTACCGTCGATACGCGCGCCGACATCTACAGCCTGGGCGTCATACTCTTCGAACTTCTATGTGGACGGCGTCCGTACACGGGCGATACGGCGCAGGAGGTCTTGCTGCAGTTGCTTGATCCGTCTCCGATTCCTGATGTGCGCACGTTCAACGACAAGGTGTCGCCTGAGTTGTCGGACGTGTTGTTGCGCATGTGCGCGAAGAAACGTGAGGATCGGTTGGCGTCGCCGAAGGCCTTGATTGAGACGTTCAAGCGCCTTGGCTACGGGCTGCCTACGTCCGACGAAGCCGAGTTCGCGCCCGAAGAGGATGCCTCGTCCGAGGGCATGGTCCAGGACCTAATCCCAGATCCGGAGAAGGCGTCGTCGGATGGCGATGGCCTTACGCTGGAGACCCAGGACGAGGAAGTGCAGGAATTCCTGGCCAACCTGAGGCGCACGCGCATGCGCAAGCGCCTTGTGTTGTGGGGCGTTGTTAGTTGTCTAATCGTCCTTTTGGCTGCGTTGCTCTGGCGTTTCCTGATGTGAAAAGTTCCGGTACTAGGAAAGTGGTAAGATGAAATACGCTATCATGAGCGACGCGCATGCGAATCCTCTGGCGCTGGAGACTGCGCTGGCGGATGCGCGTGCTGCGAAATGCGGCAAGTTCATCCTGCTCGGAGACGTTACCGGATATGGATACGATCCGAAGAGGACGCTGGAACTGGTCCGCGAGAACTTCGACGTTGTCCTGATGGGCAACCACGACTCCGCGTGCGTCGAGCTCGAGCCGGAATGGGAAGTGGCCACGAACTACAACTACGACTTCGATCGGATGGCGCGCGAACTGCTGACCGAAGAGGAGAAGGCGTGGCTGCGCGGGCGCGGGTATCTGCACGAGGAGAATGGGTTCGTATGCACGCACGGCGACTTCACGAATCCGAAAATGTGGAACTACATCATCTATCCCGATGCGGTGGAGCAGAACTTCCTCTCTCGTGCCGAGAAGCTGATGTTCTGCGGGCATACGCACCGTGCGGCAATATGGGAAAAGACAGAAAAGGGCGCGTGTCGCCTGAAGCTTGAGAAGCGCTTCAGGGAGCCAGCCGTCAAGGCGGAGTCGGTCTCGTTCAAGCTGAATCAGACGAGCCGTTACATCGTAAACGTTGGAAGCGTTGGTTATCCGAGGAACGACCTCTGCGGCTCATACGGTATCTTCGACTCGGATGCTCGGCAAATGACGATCCGGCGCCTTCCGTTCGACTTCAAGTCGTACATCACCGAAATGACGGACCGCAACCTCAAGTTGCCTGGCTGGCTCTGCCAGCTCCTGCTTGCCGCGCAGGCAAGGCAGGGATGACCGTCACTTCGAGAAGATGACCTGCGGCCAATCAGGCTTGCGCACGCGGATCACGCCGATCTGGTACCAGGGCTGGCGGACGTTCTTGAACACCGTCTTCATGCGCAGGAGCGAAGTCTTCGGCACGATGAGGACGAACCCGATGCCCATGTTGAACACGCGGTACATCTCGTCGTGGTCGACCTTGCCCTGACGCTCGATGAAGTTGAAGATCGTCGGGACGGGCCACGTGGTGCGGTCGATCTCGGCCGTGACGGCTTTGGGGAGTACGCGCGGGATGTTGTCCTGGAAGCCGCCGCCGGTGATGTGGGCCATGCCGGTAATCTTGATGTTGTTGTCAAGGAGGCGTCCGACAGGCTTGAGGAAGCTCTTGTGTACGGCGAGAAGGGCGTCGCCGATCGTCTGGTCGGTGCCAGGCAGCTTGTCCTGCGGGGACATCTGGCAGATGTCGAAGAACACGCGGCGCGCGAGGGAGTAGCCGTTCGTCTGGAGTCCGCCGGAGGGCAGGCCGATGATGACGTCTCCGGCGCGGATGGATTGCCCCGTGACGAGCTTCCGGCGGGAGACGGTGCCGACGATCGTGCCGACGAGGTCGTATTCGTTTGCGGGGTAGAGTCCGGGCATTTCGGCGGTCTCGCCGCCGAGGAGTGCCATGTTGTTCTCCTTGCACGCCTTGCAGAGGCCGCTGACGATCTGCTGGAACGTGGAGCCGTCGATCTTGGACGCGCCCACGTAGTCCATGAAGAAGAGCGGCTTCGCGCCCTGCACGAGGATGTCGTTCACGCAGTGGTTCACGATGTCCTGGCCGACCGTATCGTGCCGCTTCATCATCGCGGCGACCTTGAGCTTGGTGCCCACGCCGTCCGTGGACGAGACGAGCAGCGTATCCTTCGGGCTTCCCTGCGGCAGACGGCAGAGGCCGCCGAACGAGCCGATCCCGCCCACGACGTTCACCGTCTTCGTTGACCCAACAAGTGCTTTGACGGCCTTGAGGGCGTCCATCTTGTTGTCGATGTTCACGCCGGCTGCGGCGTAGGCGGACTTTGTGGCGGCTGCAGGATTGCTCACGTCTGTTTCTCCAGTTTTTTTATTCACCGCAAAATGCGGAAAAGCGGGACAAATTATAGCATAATTTTTTTATCAATGCAACCCCTTGACGGAAAATCAAAAAAATGATAAACTATCCCCTTGACTTTCGGCATATAGTAGGATTATAGTCTGGAGCTGTCATGGCAACAAAGAGCAATGCTAAAAAGAGCATATCAGCGAAGCCCGCGAAGAAGGCCTCACCTAAGAAGAGCACGTCGAGCAAAGGCGGTTCGTCGAATGGTGCGCCTGCGAAGAAGGGCGTAGCGAAGAAGGTTTCGTCGAAGAAGTCGTCTACCAAGAAGGTTTTGGAGGAAGAGGAATTGGTGCCGGCCGCGCGCAAAAGGCCGTCCCGTTCGATTGACGAAGATGCTGACGGCATGATGCGCATGGACGACGGCATGTCCGAGTTCGAGGATGAAGATCAGTCCCCGCGCGACGAGGACGCAGAGGCGTCGGCGTACGCTTCGGACGGTGACGACGAAGCCGAGGCCGAGGCGCGCGACCTGGACCTGGACGAGGTGGCCGAGGCCGCCCAGCTCGAGGAACACGCGCCGGCGGACGATGCCGACATGCCTGACGCCGAGGACCTTGGCGAGGCGATGGGGCTGGACGACGTGATGCCGCTTCCCGCCACCGGCTACGGGGACGACTTCGACCCAGAAGACATGATGGCGATGTCCGCATTCCAGTCCCGCAGCGTGCTTGGCGCGGAGGAGCGCAACGCGGTGATCCAGGAGGTCAAGCAGCGGGCCGAGAAGAACGGCGGCTACGTCACGTACGACGAGCTCAACCAGATCGTCCCGGCCACGGTGCAGGACGAGTCGACGGCGGACGAGTACCTTCAGATTCTCCAGGCGCTGAACGTGGACGTCATCCGCGCCGAGGACGTTGAGGCGTACCGCGCGAACAAGGACAAGCAGGGCGACAGCCGTCTGCACGCCGCGCGCGTGCAGGAGATGTTCGACGACCCGATCCGCATGTACCTGCACCAGATGGGACAGGTGCCGCTCCTCACGCGCGAGCAGGAGGTTGACATCTGCATGCGCATCGAGGAGAGCGAGGCGAAGACGAAGGACATGTTCAACCGCTTCGCGTTCACGCCCGTCCTGTACGCGCGCCTGCTGGAGCGGCTTGAGTCCATGCAGGAGCGCTTCGACCGCGTGGTGACGGACAAGTTCGACGAGAACCGCGACGCCTACATGGACCAGCTCCCCGTGTTCCGCAAGACGCTTGCCGACGTCGGCCGCCGTCTGGTGGAGGCGGCGGCCAAGCTGGCCGAGCTCCAGCGCAACAGGAAGAAGGCCACGCCGTCCCAGCTCCGGGGCGCGGAGAAGGGCGTCCAGAACGCCCGCGCGGCGTTGCGCACCGCGTTCGAGTCGCTCAACTTCAAGCAGAAGGTCCTCGAGACTCTCTGCATGGAGGCGGACGAGACGATCTACCTGCCCTACCGGTCGCAGATCAAGCGCAAGGCGGAACTGCTCGCGATGCCGAAGTCGAAGAAACGCGAGGCGGAGCTCGCGGAGGTGCGCGCGAAGCTCGAGAAGGCGGAGGCAACGTTCGGCATGCCGCCAGAGGAGTTCCTCTCCACGTTCGGCGAGATGATGACGATTCTCCGCAGCGGACAGGAGGCCCGCACGAAGATGGTGGAGGCTAACCTCCGCCTTGTGATCTCCATCGTCAAGAAGTACATGAACCGCGGTCTCAGCTTCCTCGACCTCATCCAGGAGGGCAACACCGGCCTCATGAAGGCGGTGGAGAAGTTCGAGTACAAGCGCGGCTACAAGTTCTCGACGTACGCGACGTGGTGGATACGCCAGGCCGCGACGCGCGCGATCGCGGACCAGGCCCGCACGATCCGCATCCCAGTGCACATGATCGAGACGATCAACAAGCTCATGCGCGTGCAGAAGAAGCTCATCCAGCGCTTCGGGCGAGAGCCCACCGAGGCGGAACTCTCCGCCGAGATGGAGATGAAGCCCGACCAGGTGCGCGCGGTGTACCGCATGGCGCAACAGCCCATTTCCCTTCAGAGCAAGGTAGGCGACAACGACGACGCGAAATACGGCGACTTCATTCCCGATACGTCCGCCGAAAATCCGTCGGAGCAGACCGCCTACGCGATGCTGAAGGAACGCCTCCAGGAAATCCTGACGACGCTGACCGACCGCGAACGCCAGGTGCTGGACTACCGCTTCGGCTTGACCGACGGTTTCTCCAGGACGCTTGAAGAAGTCGGCAAACAGTTCAACGTGACGCGCGAACGCATCCGCCAGATCGAGGCGAAGGCCCTGCGCAAGCTGCGCCACCCATCGCGTCTCAAGAAGCTCGACGGATTCCTCGCAGGCTGAGACGCATCCTAAAAGAAGAAGAAAGAGAGAAGAGAAGATGAGTTCACTGATCCTGTTCGCGGCAGACGCCGCGAAAACATGTACATCCGGCGGATGCCCGCTCAGCGGATGCAAATGCCCGCCCCACGCCATCGTGGCGCTTGTCGTGGCACTTGTCGTCGGCTACGTCATCGGGTTCATCGTCGGACGCCGCAAGGCCGCGAAGGGCGCGGCCAAGAAACCCCAGCAGTCCCAGCAGCAGAAGAAGCCGCAGCAGCCGGTGCGCCGCGATCCGCGTCCCGTGACCTCCCGTCCCCCGATCCCCGCCGGCAGCGTGGAGCTCTACGTGGGGAACCTGAGCTACGACATGACGGAAGACCAGCTTCGCCAGACGTTTGAGGCGTTCGGCAAGGTCGACTCCGTGCGTCTCGTCACGAACCGCTACAACAATAAGTCCAAGGGTTTCGCCTTCGTCGTGATGCCGAACCGCCCGGAGGCCGAGAAGGCCATCGCCGAGCTGAACGACAAGGACGTCATGGGCCGCCTGATGCGCGTGAACGAGGCCCAGAACACGAATAAGGCCGAAGCGTAGGCAAATGTCACAAATCTCAATTGGCACAATTGTTCACAAATCACAAATATCAATTTGTATTTGTGGCAATGGTGGCATTTGTGAACAATTGAGATTTGTGAACAATGATTGCTTTCGCTATTGGGAGATTAGGAGATTAGGAGATTCGGAGGTGATTATAAAAATCCTCCAAGTCTCCTAAACTCCAAAACTCCCAGTAGCGAAAGCAAGAAGAAGTGGGCAGAGTGAAGTTGTAACAAGGTGTTTGAGGTGAGGCATTTGTTTTTATACGGGCCGCCCGGTAGCGGCAAGTCGACCATCGGCCGATTGCTCGCCGCGCGGCTCGGTCTGCCGTTCACCGACCTCGACTCCGTGATCGTCGAGACGGCCGGGCGTCCGATCCCGCAGATCTTCGCGGAGGAAGGGGAACCGGGTTTCCGCGCCCGCGAGAAGCAGGCGCTTGCGGACATGGCCGCGCGGCCGCGGCACATAGTTGCACTCGGCGGTGGCGCGTTGCTCAATCCGGAATGCCGCGATCTCGCCGAGGCGAACGGCGAGGTGCTCTGTCTCGCCTGCACGCTCGAAGCGCTCTGCCACCGCATCGACAACGCACCGGGTTCGCGTCCGCTCGCCGGCAACCACGCCGCCCTTGAAAAACTCATGGCGAACCGCGCGGCCCACTACGCGAGCTTCCCGCGTCGCCTCGATGTTTCCTCTGGCACGCCCGAAACGCTCGCCGAGGCAGCCGAAACGCTGTTCGGTGCCTGGCGCATTGACTCGGGAGACGTGCCGTCGCTTGTATTTGCTGGCCGTAATCTCATTTCCGGTCTGGGCGAGGAGGTCGCGTCGCTCGGCCTCGGCAAACGCGCCGTGGTGGTGTGCGATTCCAATACCGACCCGCTCTATGGCGACCGCGTGGAGTCCTCGCTCCGCGCCGCCGGCGTAGAAACGTTCCGCACCGTAATCGCAGCAGGCGAATCCACGAAGACGCTCACGACCGTCCAGGAGATTTGGGGCGCGTTCCTGCGAGCGGGACTCGCGCGTGACGACTTTGCCGTTGCCGTAGGCGGCGGCGTGACGGGCGACCTCACGGGCTTCGCCGCAGCTACGTGGATGCGTGGCATCCGCTGGGTCAACGTTTCCACTACGCTACTTTCCATGGTCGACGCCTCGACGGGCGGCAAGACGGGCTGCGACCTACCAGAGGCGAAGAACCTCGTCGGCGCGTTCCACTCGCCGTCACTCGTGCTCGCGGACGTGGATACGCTCACCACCCTCCCCGCGCGCGAGGTGCGTTGCGGCCTTGCCGAGGCGATCAAACACGCCTTTATCGCCGATCCCGGATTGTTGGATTGCCTTCCTATTGTCGCGGGTCGCGACAAGCGCGACCCCTCCCGCGCCGAGAGTGGCTCTTCTATCGGGGTGGCGGGCGTCCCGCCCGCAAATTCCCTCGCCACATTTGTGGCGAGGGCGCTTGCCGTCAAGGTCCACTGCGTGCGCGAAGACCCTCTCGAAAAAAACATTCGCGGCAAGCTCAACCTCGGCCACACGGTGGGCCACGCCGTCGAAATCGTTTCCAACTTCACGATCCAGCACGGCGAAGCCGTGGCGATCGGCACGGTGGAGGAGGCGCGCCTCGCGGTGCGCCTTGGCCTTGCTTCAGCCGACTGGCCGGAGCGCGTGGCCGCGCCGTTCGCGCGCGTGGGCCTGCCAACCTCCTTGCCGGAAGGCTGCACATTTGAATCTCTCGTGCCCATCATGAAGCGCGACAAGAAGAAGAAGGGCGGCGTGGTGCGCTTCGCGCTCCCCTGCGCCCCCGGCGACGTGCGCCTCATTCCCGTAGACCTTTGAAAGACCTTTATTGCTTTCGCTATTGGGAGATTAGGAGATTGGGAGACTTGGAGGAAACCTTAAAAAGGCTCAATAACTCCAAGACTCCGAAACTCCAAATAGCGAAAGCAACTAGCTTCTGATTGTGATACATGAGATTTTTGAAAAACTTAAAATAATTTCGCCAGTTGGTGCGTCTCTATATACGTTGGCGCCATGGTGGCGCCGGCAAACAACCGGCGGATTCGCCGTGAAAGGAAAAATGAAATGAAGAAACTGATGATGATTGCGGTTGCCGCACTTTGCTGCGTGGCACTTGCTGATGGCCCCGAGCGCGGAGGGCGCCGTCCGGGCGGCCACTTCGGCGGAATGGGTGGCATGCGCCACCACGAGATGGGAATGGACCCGATCGTGTTGGCCGTTTCGCGTCCCAAGATCGTCGAGAAGCTGGGCCTCTCGGAAGACCAGAAGACGAAGCTCAAGGCGGTGACTGACCGTGCGAAGGAAGGTCGCGATTCCATGAAGAAGGTTCGCGAGGCGACCATGAAACAGTTCGATCTCATGAAGGCCGAGAAAGTCGACGAGGCTGCCGTGATGAAGGCGATTGACGAGGTCTTCGAGCTGCGCAAGCAGATGGCGAAGGACCAGGTCCGCCGCGTGATTGAGATCAAGTCGATTCTCACGCCCGAGCAGATTGCCAAGGCCCGTGAAGAGATGAGGGCGAACTTTGCTGCGCGTGGCGGGCGTCCTGATGGTCCGCGCGGCGAGCGCGGTGGGCGTCCTGATGGTCCGCGTGGCGGCCGGGAAGGCCGTCGTCATGGTCCGCGCCGCGAAGGCAGGGGCCCTAAAGAGCCGGCCCCTGAGATGTAAGGCTTGATGGAAGAGGACTCCCAGCTCCTCTTCGCGTATGCGCGCCGCGGGGACGTTCAGTCGCTCGCGGCGCTTGTCCGCCGCCACGCCACCTGGATGCAGGCCCTTCTGCGCGGGATGCTGCCTGTGGCGGCGGACGTGGACGACGTCTTCCAGGAGACGTGGATGCGGGTTATTCGCGCGGCGTCGCGCTACCGCGGAGGTTTAGTGAAGCCCTATCTTGCAACCGTTGCCCGGTCTGCCGCAATCGACCACATGCGCCGCACGCGCGCCACGGTGAGTCTGGACGACGAGGAAGGCGAGGGCGCCGAAGTAGCGTCGACGATGGTGGCTGAGGGGCCGTTGGCGGACGAGGCATTCGAGTCGCAGGCGACATCCGATGACGTGCGTCGTGCCGTGAACACTCTGCCAGAAGGGCAGCGTCAGGTCCTGCTGTTGCGCGTCGAGGGCGGGTTGTCGTTCCGGGAAATCGCGGACGAGCTGTCGGTCCCGCTCGGAACGGCGTTGACCTGGATGCGGTCGGCCACATTGAAGCTTAGGAAAATGCTAGGAGGCGGAAAATGAACGAAGATGCAAAATTGAACGATTTCCTGAAGGAACGGCTTGAGGCTGGCGTTTCCGGCGAACCGCCGCGCCTCGACGCAATCCTGCAAGCGGCTTCCGCAGCCGCGCAGATTCGTGCGGCCGCACGTCGGTCGCGTGTTCGCCTGTGGGGCGGGCTGTTGGCCGCTGCATCCCTGGCGGCGCTTTGTCTCTTTGCCGTGCATCTCTGGGTTTCACCAGCCACGCCGTCTTCGCCTCATCAGGTAGCCCAGCCGGTTCCATCACAGTCGCTTACGTCCATGCCGTCGCCAGAACAGACGCTTGTAAGCGCGATAGACTTGCTCAGCATGGCCGACGGCGATAATATTGAGGTCGAGACAAATGCGGTGGAGGATGTGTTGCTCGCCTGGCAGGACGCCCCGTACGAATACGCAGTCTCCGATCTTCTTGCCGGAAACTGACCAGCGCGTTTAACGCTTTTCCATCATTGTCCATGGCGAGACTGTGATGGGGCGTCTAAAATTTGGTATACTATTCGCCATGCAGCAAAACAGTCTTTTGGAACGTCTCGCGGCACGCCGCCGATACGGCATGCGTCCGGGACTTGCCACGATGCGCGCCCTGCTGGACGCGCTTGGGAATCCGCAGGACTCCCTGAAGGTCGTTCACGTCGCCGGCACGAACGGCAAAGGCGCCGTGACGGCCATGCTCGACGCCGTGTTGCGCGCGGCCGGCTACCGCGTGTGCCGCTACACGTCGCCGCACCTCGTCTCGCTCGCCGAACGCTTCTTCGTGGACGGCGCGGTTGCGCCGACGGCGGAGTTGGACGCCGCGGCGGATGTTGTGTTCCCCGTGGTTGAGCGCCTTGAGAGTGAGAAGGGCTTGGAGGTGACGTTCTTCGAGTGTCTCACTGCTGTTGCCTTCGTTCTGTTCGCGCGCGTGAAGCCGGACTACGTGGTGCTTGAGACGGGCCTAGGCGGACGCCTTGATGCGACGAACGTGGCGTCGAACGTGCTCGTGAGCGTCATCACGCACATCGGCCTCGACCACTGCGACTGGCTGGGCGATACGCACGCGGCGATCGCGGAGGAGAAGGCGGGCATCATCAAGCCAGGGCGTCCGGTCGTGTGCGGCACGATGCCAGAGAGCGCGAAGGAGACGATCGAGCGGTTCGCGTCGCTGAACGGCTCCGCGTTCTACTCGGTGGCGGATCACGTATCCGTGGTGAAGACCTCCCCGCTCGTCGCCACCACGGCGCACCGCAACCTGCCGCCGATCAACCTTGCGCTCTTCGGAGCGTTCCAGACAGAGAACGCGCTCACGGTGTTGACAGCGGTGGATGCCCTCGTGCAGGACTGCGGCTTGAAAATCTCCGACCACGCGATCGTTGATGGGCTGGAACACGTCGTGTGGCCCGGACGCTGCCAGCGCGTGGAGAAGGACGGCGTGACGGTGATCGTGGACGGCGCGCACAATCCGGACGGCGCGATGGCGCTGCGCGACTCGTTGCGGCTCGCGCACGTGAAGGAGCCGGTGGGCCTCATCGCCGGGTTCTGCGGCGACAAAGACGTACTTGCGCACCTGCGCATCATGAGCGCGCTCGCGACGCGCGGCTGGGCCGTGCCGATCCAGAACGCCCGTTCGCTCGACCCCGGCGACGTGGCGGAGCGAATGCTGATGGCGGGGTTCGCGGAGGCGGAGTCGTGCTCGTCGCTCGAGGCCGCGTTCGGTCGCGCGCTCGCGTGGGCGCGCACGTCCGGCGGCACGCTCGTCGTTTGCGGATCGCTGTTTTTGTCGGGCGAGGCACTCGTGGCGCTGGGCGCTTTCCCGTGGGAGGTCCGCACGCCCGACGAGAACGAACTCACTTTGCGCTGACTTTCCACTTGCGCGTTTGGCAGAAAAAAACTATAATTACACTCAAACCAAAACACCCCGAAAAGGATTTTGACATGAAAAAGATTCTGATGGCAGTCTGCACGGTGCTTGCATGCGCCGTAGTTTCAGCGCAGGAAGTTGCTCCTGCACCCGCGCCGGCTGCGCCGAGCGCTCCTGCCAAGAGCGCGCCATGGCCCGTGTGGCTGTCATTCAACTCCACGAAGAACATTGACGTGATCGGCCTGCGCCTCACGCTTCCGTACGGCGAATGCGAGAGCGTGACGGGTTTTGACATCGGCTTCTATGGCCGCTGCCGTTACTTCGAGGGACTACAGCTCAACATCCTCCGCAACGAGGCGCTGGACGTGATGGCCGGCATCCAGGTGGGTGTCTACAACTCAGCCGGGCGCGCGGATCTCACGGGGCTTCAGGTTGGCCTTTGGAACGAGGCGCGTTCAATTCGCGGCGTTCAGGTCGGCATCATCAACGTGGCGGATACCGTGCAAGGAATTCAGTTTGGTCTTATCAACCGCACGGAGTCGATGTACGGGTTCCAGCTTGGCGGCGTCAACGTGATCCGCGAAAGCGAACTCGCTTTCTTCCCGATCGTGAACGTCGGTTTCGACTCCATCTCTCTGTACTGATCGGTCGTAGAAATGAACGTCCGTCCTTTCCCCGCCGTCCGGCCCGCGCCCGCGCAGGCCGCGGCCGTTGCCGCTGTCCCTTATGACGTGGTGGACACCGCCGAGGCCAGCGCGCTCGCGGCCGGCAATCCCGTCAGCTTCCTCCACGTGTCGCGTCCCGAGATCGACATGCCGGACGGCACGGACTGCTCGTCGCCCGCCGCCTACGCTCAGGCGCGCAAGGCGCTGGACGCCCTGCGCTCGTCGGGCACGCTCGTGCAGGAAGCCGAGCCGCGCTTCTACGCCTACCGTCAGGTGATGGGCGACCACGCGCAGACGGGTATCGTCGCGACGTTCGACACGCAGGACTACCTCGCCGGCATCCTCAAGCAGCACGAGAAGACGCGCAAGGACAAGGAGGACGACCGCACTCGCCACATCGAGACGCTGAGCGCGCACACCGGCCCCGCCTTTCTCACATACAAGGACGATGCGGAGATCGACGCCCTCGTGGCCGCCGCCTGTACGACAGAACCCCTCTACGACTTCACCGCACCCGACGGCATCCGCCATACGGTGTGGACGCTTCCCGCCGCGAGCAACGACGCGCTCGTGGCCGCGTTCGCCCGCATCCCCGTTGCGTACATCGCGGACGGACACCACCGCAGCGCGGCCGCGAGCCGTTACGCGCGCGAGCGCAACTTCGCGGGCGAGAGCCGCTGGTTCCTCGCCGTGGCGTTCCCCGCCTCGCAGCTGAAAATCCTGCCCTACAACCGCCTCGTGGCCGATCTCAACGGCCTCGACGCCGAAGCGCTCCTCGCGAAGGCGCGCGAGGTGTTCACGGTGACGGACGCCGCCGACGGTACGCCGACGTCCGGACGCCACGCGCGCATGTTCCTAGCTGGGAAGTGGTACGATCTCGCGTGGGAGGTGCCTACCGGGACGGACGTCGTCTCGTCGCTGGATGTCTCCGTATTGCAGGACCGCTTCCTCGCGCCGGTGCTCGGCATCGACGATCCGCGCACATCGCCGCGTATTTCGTTCATGGGCGGAGTGCGCGGAACGGACGAGCTCAAAGGACGCGTCGAGGATGGCCGCAACGCCGTCGCGTTCTCCATGTATCCCGTCACTGTCGGCGAGATGATGGACATTGCGGACGCCGGGGCCATAATGCCTCCGAAGTCCACCTGGTTCGAGCCGAAGCTCCGCTCGGGGCTGTTCGTCCATGTCGTGGATTAAGTGGAAATGGCTGCGCCTGCGCGCGCGCATGATGCGCGAGAGGCATCCGCCTGAGTTCATCGCCCGCGGATGGGCGATCGGCATGTTCTACGGCTGCACGATTCCTTTCGGGTTCCAGCTCATTCTCTCGATTCCCACCGCCATACTTCTCAAGGGCAGCAAGGTTGGCGCCACGGTGGGGACGTTCATCACGAACCACTTTACGATATTCGTGATCTATCCAGTGCAGTGCTGGGTGGGCAACAAGGTGCTGGAAATTTTGGGGCGCGACGTGATGTCCGTGGACAAGATCATCGCAGACCTCAACCATGTCAGGTCGCTGTCTCTGTTGTCTGGCGAGTTCTGGTCTGCCATTGGCCAGCTCGGCGGCACCGTGATGGCGTCATTTTTCATCGGCGGCGCGTTGTTGGCGCTTGTCTGTACGCCCCTCACATACTGGGGCGTGCTGCGTGCGGTACGGAACCGGCGCGCGCGCGTCGAGCAGCGGAGAAAAGAACGGAGAGAAAGAAGAAATGGAAAACAACCCCAATGCTGATCGTCTGGACGAATTGATGCGCCTCGCGGCGCGCCGGAGGCTGGACGCCGTCGTCGTGTTCGGCGAGGCGAATATTCGGTCGCTGACGGGCGTCGTGTGCGACAACGGCTGCCTGCTGCTGGACGTGACCGGCGGACGCCGCGTCGTGTTCTACACGGACTTCCGCTACGTGCCGATGGTACACCGCGTGGCCCCGTGGCTGCGCGTGCGCGAGACGCGGCAGGGCGTTACCTTCATGGACCGGCTGCGGCGGGAAGGAATCCGTCCGAAGCGCCTTGGCTACGAAAGCTCGATTACCGCGAAACGTTACCTCGACCTGAAGAAGCGCTTCCCGAAGGCCGTCCTCGTGGACGTCAACGACGACCTCCTCTCCAAGCGCGCCGTGAAGAGCGTGGAGGAGATCACGCGCGTCGCCGCCGCAGCCGCGCTGAACGACGAAATATGGTCGATGGCGCAGAAGGAGATCAAGCCGGGCATGACGGAGAAGGCGATCCAGCGCGTGATCCAGTCTCTCATGATCGCGCTCGGCGACGGCGAGGCGTTCGAGACGATTGTCTGCGCCGGCGCGAACGCGGCGGAGTGCCACCATGTGCCGGACGACACTGTTTGGCAGAAGGGCGAGCCGCTGCTCGTGGACATGGGCGTGAAGCTGGACGGCGTGTGCAGCGACATGACGCGCAACATCAAGGCCGCGCGTGACGCCGAGTACGCGAAGGTGTACGACATCGTGCTGAAGGCGAACGAGGCGGCCATCGCCGCCGCGAAGCCCGGCATGACGGCGGGCTCGCTCGACGCCGTGGCGCGCAATCTCATCCGCAAGGCGGGCTACGGCAAGGCGTTCGGGCACTCGCTCGGACACGGCGTAGGCTACGAAATCCACGAAGAGCCGTGCGCGCGGCAGAAGTCGAAGACCAAGCTTGAAGCGGGCATGATCGTGACAATCGAGCCGGGCATCTACCTCGAAGGCCGCCTCGGCGTGCGCATCGAAGACCTCGTGCTGATCACCACGACCGGCTGCGAGGTCCTCTCGCACTCAGCCAAGGTTTGACGCTCGCTGCAGAATAGGGTATGATATGACTTCATGGCAAAGAAACGCACAGACATCAAGAACCCATACGGCGTCTCGAATCCCAGGACAATCCGCGACGGGGGGCTTTGGTATGTCAACAAGGTGGCCCACGACCTTCGACACCATCAATGACGCGGCGACCATGGCGGTCGGAACGGGTGCGCTCCTTGCGGGACGTTATCTTGTGGTACGCCAGCTTGGGCAGGGCGGCATGGGGAGCGTGTGGCTCGCGGAGGACACGCAGCTCGACAACAAGCTGTTCGCGATAAAGATGCTGCCGAGCATCCTGGTGAGCAAGAGGCGCGCGTTCCGTCAGCTGAAGGACGAGGCGCTCGTGGCGATGAAGCTCACGTATACGAACATCGTGACGCTGCGCGCCTTCGAGGAGAACCACGGCAATCCGTTCCTCGTGATGGACTACATCGACGGCCAGACCCTCGACGATTACTTGGCCGAAGAGGGAAAACTCACGGAAGATGAAACTTTGAGAGTTTTGCGTCCTATCGCAGTCGCGCTCGACTACGCGCACGCGAAGGGCGTGGTACACCGTGACGTGAAACCCAGCAACGTGATGATCGCGAAGGACGGCACGCCATACATCCTCGACTTCGGCATCGCGCGCGAGATCAAGGAGACGGTGACGCGCGTGACGGGCAGGTTCTCAAGCGGCACGTTGATGTACATGTCGCCCGAGCAGAACAACGGCGCCGAGCCGACACCCGCGCAGGATGTCTATTCTTTTGCCGCGATGGTATACGAGTGCCTCGCGGGCAAGCCGCCGTTCTCGCGCGGCAACATCGAATACCAGATCATGAACACGGCGCCCGCGCCGCTTCCGCCGGAAGTGCAGTGTTCCTGCGCGGCCGCAATCATGGCGGGCCTTGCGAAGAAGCCGGAGGATCGACCGCCAACATGTGCAGCCGTGCTGGGCTGCGAGCATCCTCCGCACAATGAGGCGGCAACGCAGTTTGATACTGTGACAGGGCGCGTTGCCGCCAGTACCGGAACTGTGTCCGTTCACGGCAAAGTCCAACTTTGGGAGGGAGGTCCATACTGGGCCGAAACGAACATCGGCGCGGAGAAGCCTGAAGATTACGGTTTCTACTTCTGGTGGGGCGACACGGTCGGTTACAAGCGCGAGGGCGACGCCTGGGTGGCGAGCGACGGTTCCTCTTCGGACTTTGAGTTCGCCGAGGGGCATACGCCAACTTGGGGCAAAAGCCTGTTCACCTTGAAGAGTGAGGGGTGGATTATTGAAGGTGAAGAAAGAAAATCTTTGCTTGGAAAGTTATTTGGGTCTAGAGAAGAAGATAGTGTGCTGACTACGAAGCATGACGCGGCGCAGGTACATTGGGGTGGGGAATGGCGCATGCCTACGAAACAGGAACTGAAAGACCTCTGCAGCAAGTGCGACTGGACCTGGACGACAATGAACGGCGTGAATGGGTATGTTGTCTGCGGTAGAGGTAATTATGCTTCCGCCAGCATATTCCTTCCCTGTGCCGGCTTCGGTCACGGGGTGTCGTTCGGCCATGCCGGTTCGACTGGCGCCTACTGGGCGGCCGTCCCGTACTCGGACTACAACGACTCCGAGGCGTGGGACTTCGTCTTCAATTCGGGCAGCCACGCCGCGAGCTTCTACTACCGCTTCTACGGGCAACCTATTCGCCCCGTCCAAGGGATCCCCAAATAACGAGCGCACTTCGTATTGTTCACAAATATTCATTGCCAACATTGTTCACAAATCACAAATGTCAATTGCGTAGCCGTGGTGGGGCGAGGCGTCCCGCCGAGCCGTGGTGACGGTTTGTTGTTTCCGCTTCGCTCGTGGGGGCTCGGGTTTTGGATGGTTAAATGATAGAGTAAAGCTATGGCGAACGGCAAAATCTGCAAGGACGTCGCCGCAACCGGCGCGGGCGGTCAGACGGCGAGGCGGAGGGTGAAGTGATTTTTTTTTAGAGCAGGTGTCAGATGGTGGATGGGTGATTGCCTAGCATTCATGTCGGGCGATGGTGCTCGACGGAAACAGAAAGATGAGGCAAATCATGAACACGAAGAAAATCCTTGTTATGGCTCTTGCGCTGACAACCGCGACGTGCGTTTTCGCGCGGGGACACCACTACCACCACCACCATCACAGCGGGCTTGGCCTCGCGGCGGGCATCGTGGGCCTGACGGCGGCGACGGTCGCTCTCGCACACGACATCATCGCCCCCGATCCCGTGGTGGTCCCCCAGCCGACGGTTGTGGCACCTGCACCTACAGTCGTCGCCCAGCCGACGGTCGTGGCACCTGCTCCTACAGTCGTCGCGCCCCAACCTGTCGTCGTTGCACCCCAGCCAGTGGTCTATCCGGCTCCGGTCGTCTATCCGCGCCACTACCACCGTCCGTATCACTATCGCCGCTGGTAATGGACCTGATGTGAACCTTGTTCGAATCGGCACAACCCTCGCGCCCCACCGGCGCGGGGGTTTGTATTCGTGGGGGCGGCCGGCATTTGGTATACTATGCGGCGCAAGGAAAAATATGGCAACAAAATACCGACATTCCGGTTCGGGCTTGTTCAAGCCTGGGGCTCACGACGGCGCAGGGCGTATGGCCGTCGCGGTGGTCCTGCTGTGCGCCAGCATCTGCGCGAAGGGCGAGACCGTCACGGAGGCGCCGGATGCGTTCCTCGAATACATCGAGGCGACGGGTTCACAGTACATCGACACCGACGTCAACGCCGAGACCGGTCTCAAGGCGTGGGTTGACTTCGCGTGGGCAAGCGGGGACATAAACGGCAAAGACTGGTCGCTCCTCGACGCCACAATCAACAACAGCGACTCGAACAAGCGCACGCGTTTCCTGATGTGCCACCTGTACGGCGGAGGCGGCAAGCCGCTCTTCGGCTACGGTTTCAAGCAGCGCAGGAACCCTGCCGGTTCGTCCCCGTTCGTCGGCGGGCAGCGCTGCGAAATAATCACCGACATGACCGACCCCGATTCGCTCGAGCTTTACCAGAACGGGGTGAAGACGTTCAGCGAAGAAGACCTGGAGACGTTCAAGACGAACGGTGTCGTCAATCTCCATCTCAATCTTTTCGTGTTTGCCTGTAACTTAAGTGGATCTCCCAGATGGCACAGCCAGGGCAAGCTGTATGAGCTGAAGATCTGGAAGAACAACCTCGAGAGCGGCGAACTCGACCTCATCCGCCACTATTTGCCCTGCAAGAAGGGTCGTCGCGCCGGGCTCTACGACAAGGTGCATGGCACCATTTCCTTCTCCTACAGCAACGAGGATGACAGCAACGAGGATTTCATTGCCGGCCCCGAGCTCGTGGCGGTGCCTGCGTACCTGGAAGGGGCGGACGACCAGATGAAGGCCAAATACAACGCCTGGGCGGCGACCTACGGTCCCGACACCACCGGCGAGCACGAGGCGGCGTTTCTCCTGAACGTCGCGCAGACCGCGACGCCGGTGGAGCTACGGATCGTCGATGTCGAGGTTGTGGAAGGCGGCGCGCGGATACGTGTTGCGGCAGAGGCGGGCGGCAACGGCGTTGACCTTTCGCACGCCAACGGCGTCATTTATGTCGCGGCGGGCGATACCGTGACGAACCTTGTAGAGAAACCTGTCCCAAATCCGACCTTCTCCGGTGACGGACAAACCGCGACAATCCAAGTGCCATCCACCGCCGGCGCGTTTGTCAAGGTCGTGGTCGGCGTCTCTGCACCGTCGGAATGAACCATGAATGTTGCACGAGTGATTTGCGGAACGTGTCCGCGGCATTGCACGCTCACCGAAGGCGCGTTCGGATTTTGCCGTGCGCGAAAGGCGGAAGGTGGACGCGTGGTTGCGGCGAACTACGGCAAGATCACGTCGCTCGCGCTCGATCCAATCGAGAAGAAACCGATCGCGTTTTTCCATTCCGGCGAAAAGGTGCTTTCCGTGGGCAGCTTCGGGTGCAACCTCAAGTGTCCGTTCTGCCAGAACGACTCGATATCGCAGTGCGGCGAGGACGGCGTACCCTGCCAGGTCGCCACTCCGGTAGAACTCGCCGACATTGCGCTTAAGATAAAACGCGAACGCGGCAACCTTGGACTTGCCTACACCTACAACGAGCCGTTGGTGGGATGGGAGTTCGTGCGCGATTGCGCGCGTGAGGTCCATGCGCGCGGGATGCTCAACGTGCTTGTCTCAAACGGATGCGCCGAGGCTGCTGTCGTTGATGAACTTGCGCCGCTCATCGACGCCGCGAACATCGACCTCAAGGGACCGTCGCAGGAATACTACGATTGGGTCGGCGGAGACTTCGCTGCGGTGTGCCGCACGATTAGGACGCTCCACGCCGCCGGATGCCATGTGGAGGTGACGACGCTTGTCGTGCCGGGGAGGAACGACACGGAAGGCGACATCGACGCGATTGCGGCTTTTGTGGCGTCCGTTTCGCCGGACATCCCCCTGCACGTCACGCGGTTCTTTCCGCGTTTCAGGATGTCCGACGCCCAACCCACGCCCGTTGCCGTCGTACGCCACCTTGCCGAAGTCGCCAGTGGGAGGCTGAAGCACGTCCTTACGGGGAACCTGTGACGGAAAAATCTTTTCGAATCTACGGGTCGGGATGGAGTTTGGTATAATACGTCCCGCAATGAAGATAATCCATACAAGTGACTGGCACCTAGGCGCGCGTCTGCATGAAGAGGACCGATCCGCCGAGCATGTGGCGTTTCTCGAATGGCTGCTTGAGCAGATCAAGGCGGAACGACCGGATGCGCTGCTCGTGGCAGGTGACGTGTTCGACACGACCGCGCCGTCCGCTTCAGCCATGAAGGCGTACCATTCGTTCGTCGTGCGCGCATACTCGGAAGCCGGTTGTCGGAACATCGTCATCACCGGCGGCAACCACGACTCGCCCAGCTGGCTGGGGATGTCGCGACAGATTCTGGAATGCGTGGGGACTACGGTAGTGCCGGCCGGAGAGGACGAGCCAGAGCGCGAGTGCGTGTTGGTGGAGCGGGACGGACATCCGGCGCTGGCGATCGCGGCCATTCCGTATCTGCGCGAAAGCGAGCTGGCGAATCTGGTGCGGCAAGAGGATGAGACGCGGTCACACGACGAATTGGTGCGCGCCGGTTTTGCCGAACATTGTCGCCGGGTGGTGGCGGCGGCGCGCGCAAAGGCGGGAGATGCGCCTGTGGTCATGATGGGACACTGCGTCATTTCGGGCAGCAGGCTGTCGGACGACGTATCCGAACGCCAGCGCGGCGTTTTGTCGGATACGGTGGTGGGCGGTGTAAAGAGCGTCGATTTTGACGCGCTTCCGTCGGTCGACTATCTCGCGCTCGGACACCTGCACGTGCCGCAGAGGGTTGCTGGGAGGGATGTGGCGCGCTATTCAGGCTCGCCGATTCCGATGAGCTTCTCCGAGGCCGGCGCGCAGAAGCAGATACTTGTGGTGACGCTGGGGGAGAAGAGCGGAGATGCTGTGTGCGTGGAGGAACGCCCGATTCCATGTTTCCACGCGCTTGCTCGCGTGGTGGGGTCGCCTGAGGCCGTCCTCGCGCGGCTTGAGGAGCTTGCGCGCGCGGGCGTGCCGACTTACGTGGAAGTATCCGTCAGCGAAGGCGAGGGCGACCTTTCGCCGTGGTGGGCGAAGTTCGCAGCCGCCGTTGCCGGGCATCCAGAAATCAAGATATTGGTGGAACGCGACCGACGGGAGAGGGTGGCGGCAGGCTCCGGACTCGAGGGACTCGCCGAGGCGAATGAAAACCTGTCCGCACTGGACGAGTTGGCAGTTGCGCGCGCGCGTCTTTCAGAGGAGAACCTTACGGACGAAGACCGCATGGCGTTTGAGGGCCTTCTTGCGGAGGTTATAGCCGAAGTCAAGTCTGGTTTGGTGGAAGGCGAATAGGAGTCGGCACACATGAAACTGCTCAAGGTTGAATTTGAAAACGTCAATTCCCTTGCCGGGAAATGGGTGATTGACCTCGCAGACCCCGCATTCGCGCGGGAGGGACTGTTCGCCATCGTAGGCCCCACGGGATCGGGGAAAACGTCGATTCTGGACGCGATCTCGCTGGCCCTCTACGGTAAGACGGCGCGGCAGGAGAGCGCGACAAATGAGGAACTCGCCGAGGTGATGACGCACGGCACGTTCACCTGCTCGTGCAAAGTAGAGTTTCTCGGCGTAGACGGGAAGAAGAGATACCGTGCGGAATGGAGCATTTCCCGCAAGCGCCGTAAGGGATCCGACGGCGGCGTGAACAGTCCGGAGGTGCGTATCTACGAACTCGACCCCGAACGAGATGTCACGCCGAAGAAAAAGGACGAGGCTAAGGCGCTCATTGTCCGGAAAGTCGGACTGGACTTCCCCCAGTTCCAGCGTTCCATGATGTTGGCGCAAGGGCAGTTCGACAAGTTCCTGACGGCGGACGACGACGATCGCGCCGCGATCCTCGAGCAGGCGGCGGGGACGGACATTTTCACGCGCATCGGCACGCGCATCTTCGAGAAATGGCAAGCCGCCGTCCAGGCCGTGAAGGACATCGAACTACAGCAGGGCGAGAACGTGCCTCTTGACGCCGAGGCGCGCGCTGCGCTTGAGGAGAAGGCGTCGGCGGCCTTGGCGCGCGCACAGACTACCGGGGAGCGCTTGAAGAAACTCCAGTCCGAACATGCGTGGCTCTTGGACGACGAGCGGTTGGTTCGGGAGAAAGCTGAATTGGAGGCTCGCCAGAAAACGCTTGAGGAGTGCCGGGCGGCGCTTGCGCCGGAGGAGTTGGTCCTAGCATCCGCTGAAAAGGCGCGGACGCTCCTTGTGAAGCACGCCGAACTGAAGAGCCTGCGCACGGCCAAGGAGGGGGCTGCGACGGAAGTGTCCGCAAAGGAGAAAGCCGTTGCAGAGGCCGAGAAGGCGGTAGGGACGGCGAGTGCCGTCATCCCCGGTCTGGAGGAGGCTGAACGCAAGGCCAAAGATGTACGCGCGGCGGCGGATCCCATTATCCAGCGGGCGGTGGCGCTGGACAAGGACATCATCAAGGCGAAAGGCGAGGTCGGAACGGCGAAGGCGACGCGCGATGCGGCTAAGGAGGCAAACGCCCGTCTCGCGCGCGAGTCGAAGAAACTGGCAGAATCGCTTGCGCAGCAGATGGCGGAGAAGGCTTACCTTGAATCGCTTCATGAGAATCCCGATGCGGAGGCCCCCGATTCGCTTGACCCCGGGCTGAAGAGTATTGCGCGCGAACGGGCACGGCTCAAGGAACGTTCGGCAGCAGTCGTTGCGGCGGATGAGGAGGCTCAAGTGGCTCTTGCAGCGAGCGAGACGGAATTCGCCAAGGCGCAGGCGGTCTACGACGCCGAGCAGCCGCAGATCGACGCGCGGATCAAGGAGGTCATGCGCGTCCGCACCGTCATGACCGCCATGAACTACGACGAGGTGCGGAAGAGCCTGCGTGAAAACGACATCTGCCCGGTCTGCGGGAAGCGCATCGGACCTGCGGACATGACGGAGCTTCCGGAGGCATCCGAATTCGAGAAGGCGTATGACGACGCGGTTGCTGCGAAGGAAGCCAGCGAGAAAGCCTACAAAGCGGTGCGCGACAGGCGGAACGCGGCGGCGAAGGCGGCCGATGTCGCAAAGAAAAAGCGCAGGGAAGAGACGGCGGAACTGGAACGTCTGGAACACGAACTAGCGGCCCGCGAGACTACGAGCAAGGCGCGAATCGACGACCTGTCAGCGCGGATTTCATCGTTGAAGGTGGAGGTGGAAAACGCGACGAAGATTCTGGAGACTGCCGAAGCGGCGCTTAAGAAGGCGCAGGACGCTGTTGCATCGCTTGAGGACAGGCGTAAGGAACTCAACCTGCCAGAAGACCTTGTTTCGTACGGAAATAAACTCGATGCCGCAGTTGAGACGGCGACCAAGTCGCTGATGGAAGGGCGTCAAAGAGTCTCCAATGCACGTGAACGCCAGGAGCAGATGAGCAAAGCGTTCAGCGAGGCCCGGGAGAAGGCACAGGCAGCAGGAGAAGCCTGCGCGGCGGCAGAGGCGGATTTTGCACGCGCAGTCGCCGGGAAGGGTTTTGTAGATGAAGCGGCATGGGCTGTCGCTTGTGGCGACGATCAGGTTCTGGAGGGAATCAGGAAGAAAAAGGCGGAGCTTGAGAAGGATACTGCGGCGCTGAAAGAGGCGTGCGTGAAGCATGATCGGGACGTGGCCAACCACGAGGCGGACGGGCACAGCGACCGCTCGCGCGAGGAAGTCGCCCGGGAGATGGCGGAAGCGGAAAAAGCGCGTTCGGCCGCCGAGCAGGAGTCCGGCAACCTATCCGCGCAGATCAAGGCCGACAACGACTGCCGCCAGAGAGTTGCGGAACTGATCGCAAAACGCGCCGCCGCAGAGTCCAAGAAGATGGCATGGACACGCCTCAACGGCATGTTGGGCGGGAAGGACGGCGTCCTTTTCAGCCGCTATGCGCAGGGGCTGACCTTGCGTGCGCTTCTCAAGGCGGCAAATCCGTTCCTCTCGCACATGACGGGCGGGCGGTATTCGTTGCTGTGGAGTCCGGCGCAGACGGTAGACAATGCGAATGATGCCGGTGACGGCAAGCACAGGCGAAAGAAGACGATGTTGCTGCCGATGATCGTGGACCACGACCAGCACGACACGGTGCGTCCGGTGTCGAACGTCTCCGGCGGCGAGCGCTTCGAGGTGTCGCTCGCGCTGGCGCTGGGGCTTTCGCGTCTGACGGCGGGCCGCGTGAAGGTGGAGACGATGTTTTTGGACGAAGGGTTCGGTACGCTCGACTCCGAACGCCTGGGGGCGGCGCTGGACGTACTGTGCTCACTCCACCGGGAGGGCACGACTATCGGGGTGATCTCGCATGTCAAGGCGGTGGAGGAGCGTCTGCCGCTCAGGATCAGAGTCGAGGCGGCGGGGTCGGGCCATGGCCGCCTGCGCGGGGAGGGGGCCATTGCGGACGCCGTCCGAGAAAAAGACAAATAGTGTCTCTGCCGTTTTGCGCGTTGCGCGTTTTTATGGTATGATATAAGGCAACCTTGCGAGGAATAGAATTCGAAGGACTTATAAAAGATGGCTGAAAACGACGAACCGATGATTAAAACGCCGGCAGATTTCGGGCACTTCCTGCTCGAAAAGGAGCTGGGGCATGGCGGCATGGGCGGCGTGTACCTCGCGCGCGACAAGATGCTTGACCGCAAGGTGGGCATCAAGGTGATGCTCAAGAGCCTCGGCGCGGACCCAAAATTCGTCGAGCGTTTCCAGCGCGAGGCGCAGGCCGCCGCGCGCCTCAACCACCCGAACATCGCGCAGATCTACTCCTTCGGACAGGAGCAGGGCATGCCCTACATCGCGATGGAGCTAGTTCCGGGCGGATCCCTCGACAAGGAGATGGATGCGAATCCCGGCACGCTGGACGTTGTACACGTGATGCGCGTGGGGCAGCAGGTGGCCGACGCCCTCGCGCTCGCCGCCGAGAGCGGTCTCGTTCATGGTGACGTGAAGCCGGAGAACGTGCTCTTCGATACGGACGGCAACGCCAAGCTCGTCGACTTCGGTCTCGCGGCGATGCAGGGCGACTCCGACGAGATCTGGGGTACGCCGTACTACATTTCCCCCGAAAAGGTGCGCCGTCAGAAGATCGACTACCGAGCGGACATCTACTCCCTCGGCGGAACGCTGTACCATGTCCTGACGGGGGTGCCGCCGTTTGACGGGCCGGACCCGACGGCCGTCGTGAAGGCACGCTTCGAGGGGCCGCCGAAGAAGCCGAGCGAAATCCGTTCCGACATTCCGCCGGAAGTCGACGCGATCATCATGCGCATGCTTGAGCTTGAACCATCGATGCGCTATCCAACGTACCAGTCGCTGTTGGGCGACTTCAAGCGCTACCTAGCCAAGGCAGGTCCATCGAAGACGAGCAAGACGTCTGGCCCTAAGATTAAATTCAAGGGCGGAAAACCGAAGATGTCGCTCTCCTCCACGGGGAACACGGCGCTGGATGGCGAAGTCGCGGATCTTCAGCCGATTGGCGACATGGAAGGCCAGGAGGCGGAAAAGAAGCGCATGGGCGTGGGAGCGATGGTCGGCATGGTGGTCGGCGGAATCGTTCTTGTGCTCCTGCTTGTGGCCGGCGGACTCTGGTGGTACGTGAGCAGCACGAAGGCCGCCGACGAGCAGAAGAACGTCCAGGAAGTCGTCGACAGGCAGCAGAAGGCGCGCGAGTCGATCAAGAAGACCGTCAAGGCCGCCCAAGACGACTACGCTGCGTTCCACAAGAGCGTCCTGCAGGGCGACGAGATTGTGGAGAAGGCCATACGCGACATGAAGAAGGTGTTGCCGGAGGAACTGAAGGCGGCCGCGGCCGAAGTGCTCGCGCCAGGGCCATCGCCCGTAATCGCGCAGGCGATAGCCTTTACGAACGCCCTCTTCGCCACGGCCGCCCCGCAGACCGCGCAGGCAGCGGGAGGTACGACGAATGCGGTCGCGGCAGCTGCGACCAACGCCACGCCCGCCGCCGCCATGGCCGCCGCCGCGCAGGGAATGCAGTCCATGATGGCCGCAGCCCTGGGCAAACCGGCAACGCCTGAGCAGATAGAGAAGTTGGCGACTAGGATCCTCGCATCGGCCAAAGACGCGAACGGCGAGCCGCTTGACAGCGCGTCGCCCGAGTACAAGGAAGCCCTCGACAAGCTGAAGGCAAGCCCCGAGTTCGCGATGTTCGCCCAGATGGCCGCCGTGAATCCGGCAGCGGTCGGCGTGATCACAAAAGCCCTGAGTGACCCGGCCAATTACGAACAGGCCATGAAGGATTTAGGCGGCAAGCTTGGCGTGAAGGTCGAGGAAAAGCCCGCGGAGAAGCCGGAGGAGAAGCCAGCAGACGAGAATGCCGCAGAGGAGAAGCCCGCAGAGGATGACATCCCCCCGTTGCAGCTGCCGCCGTCGGTGAAAAACTTCCAGAAGCTTTGGGAAGACGTCTACCAGTTCCGCGCGGCCGACATCAAGTTCCATGGGAGCATGCTCAAGATCCTCGAGCTTGCGAAGGGGGCCGACAAGCTCAAGGGACAGGACGAGGATACGGCCCAGAAAGCCATCCAGCTTGCGAACGACCTCGTGGACAAGTACAACACACTGAAGAACGAGAAATGGCTGACGGACGCGCGGCGCAAGCTGCTTGGCATCGACGCGCGCGCGCGCACCATCCGCGACGAGGCCGTGAAGAAGACCAAGCTGGCGGTTGAGCGCCGCGAACGCGCGGTGGCCGAGAAAAAGGCCGCCGAGGAGAAAGCTGCACAGGAGAAGGCCGCACAGGAGAAGCTTAAGGAGACGATCGAGGAGGAGAAGAAGAAGGCCCAGGACGGGTTCGACGAAATCCTCCGCGACCTGAAGCGCATCGACTGGGAGCGCTGCACGAAGCATCTCACGCGCCTGAAGGAAAGTATGACGACGCGCGAGGGCAAGGATGCGGCGGAGGACCAGATCAAGAAGGTCAAATTCATGGAGGGCATGCACAAGTACTTCATCAAGCACGCGGAGAAGTTCGTGTTCAGGGACCGCCGCGGCACGGTGCTCGCCATCGTGATGAAGGCAGATGACAAGACCCTGACGATCCAGAAGGCCAAGTACGTGAAGGGGAAGCCCGTGCCGGACAAGGAGAAGCGCGAGGACTGGTCGCGTTTCTACGGCCTCAAGGAGAGGGTCTACCTCAACTACATGAACCAGTTCATCAACGAACTGGTGCTGAAGGGACGTGAGCGCAAGAGAATCAGCAGCCCGAGGGAGTGGAGCGAGCACATGCTCGGCGCCGCGCTGACGCTCCACTACCTGTACGGAGAGGAGAAGGGTGTGGACAAGTTCATCCCCGAGCTGGTGAAGAAGGCCGTAAAGGATTTCGAGCCCTGCCGCAAGTGGGCGGTCAAGTGGTTCCCGCAAGTAGAACTTGAAGAAGCTGTACAATAAGGAGAAAAAAGAAAATGAAAATTCTGACGAGTCTGGACTGGACGATCATCGTCGCCTTCCTGCTGAGCGTGATCGTGATTGGCGCATGGGCTGCAAAGCGGGCCTCGAAGAGCGCGGAGGACTTCTTCCTCTCGGGCCGATCGATGCCGTGGTGGCTCCTCGGCGTCTCGATGGTGGCCTGTACGTTCTCGTGCGACACGCCGAACCTCGTGACGGACATTGTCCGCACACAGGGCGTGGCCGGCAACTGGGCATGGTGGGCGTTCCTTTTAACCGGAATGTTAACCGTGTTTGTATATGCAAAGCTCTGGCGGCGATCTGAGCTTTCCACCGACCTAGGCTTCTATGAACTGCGCTATTCCGGGACGCCGGCGAAGGCGCTGCGCGGGTTCCGCGCCGTGTACCTTGGCCTCGTCTTCAATGTAATCATCATGGGCACGGTGTCGCTCGCCGCAATCAAGATCGGCGCGACGATCTTCGGCCTCACGCCTGTCGTGACGCTCGCGATCGCGCTTGTTGCAGTCGGAATCTACGCTACGCTCGGCGGTCTCACGGGGTCAATCTGGGCTGACTTCTACCAGTACACGGTGGCGATGGTGGGCGCGATTGCGGCTGCGTACTTCGCCGTGAAGATGTGCGGACCGAACGACACGGGAACGCTCTCCGGCGTACTCTCTCATGCGGCCGTCTCGTGCAAGACGTCCATGCTGCCCGCGATGAGCGGCGCCGGCTGGAAATCGACGCTGATGACGATCTTCATCCTGCCGATCGCCGTCCAGTGGTGGGCCACGTGGTATCCCGGCGCTGAACCGGGCGGCGGCGGCTACATCGCGCAGCGCATGCTCTCCGCGAAGGACGAGAAGAACGCCGTCGGCGCGGTGATGCTGTTCAACTTCCTCCACTACGCGCTCCGCAGCTGGCCGTGGCTCATCGTGGCGCTCGCCTCGCTGATCGTGTTCCCCGATCTGGAGTCCATCAAGGCTGCCTTCCCGAACGCGCAGCAGTACGTGCAGAACGACACGGCGTATCCGGCGATGATCTCCCGTCTGCCCTCCGGCTGGCTCGGCCTCGTGGCCGCGTCACTGATCGCCGCCTACATGAGCACGATCGCCACGCACCTCAACTGGGGCGCGTCGTACCTCGTGCAGGACTTCTACGTGCGCTTCGTGAACCCGAAGGCGTCGCCAAAGAACCAGGTGCTTGTGGGCCGTCTCTGCATGCTCCTGCTGCTTGTCGCGTGCGGCGTGATGGCGCTCATCCTGCGTAACGCGAAGGGCGGCTTCGATCTCATCCTCCAGATCGGCGCGGGTACGGGTCTTCTCTACATCCTGCGCTGGTTCTGGCACCGCCTCAACGCCTGGAGCGAGATTTCCGCGATGGTGATCTCCTTCCTCGTGGCGTGCTTCTTCGAGTGGGGCGCGCCGGCGTGCGGTCTCACGGGCTGGCTCGAAAGCGGCTGGCGCGCGGAGTGGCTGAACCTCTCGGCGTGGAAGCTCATTCTGGGCGTAGCCACCACCACGGTGGGCTGGGTCCTGGTGACGCTGCTCACGCCGCGCGAGGACGCGGAGACGCTCCGCAAGTTCGACGAGAAGATCCACGCGAACCTGCGCGAGCTGCCGATCGGCATTCTCTGCATGGTGGTGGGCTGCCTCGCGGTGTGGAGCTGCCTCTTCGGCTGCGGCTACTTGATTTACGGCTGCGGCGGCATCGCGAACGGCTATGCGCTCGGCGGCGGGTTGCTCGCGGTCTCGGCCGTCGCGACGTTCGCGCTGATGAAACTCGTCGGCAAGGCGAAACTTTCCTAACTGAATCTCAAACCCAAAAGGAGTAAAAAATGAACATGAAGACAATTGCAGGTGCGGCGGCCGCGGTGGCCGTTGCCGGAATGATGGCAGGTTGCTGCTGCCAGAACTGTGGAAAGGAAGTAAAAATGTATACGAACAAAGACTTCTACGTCGGCGGAACGTTCGACGAGAACGGAATCAACCAGGGCGGCAAGTTCGACGGTGCGAAGGCGTCGGAGGCCTACTTCGACATGATGCGCCGCTTCGGCTATCCGGTGTATCCGGCCCTTAAGAACGACAAGCTCACGAACCCGAAGGACGGTACGCAGTACCTCGGCTTCTGGGCCATCGACTTCGCGAAGGGCGACTTCATGAAGTACGGCATGGGCGGCGTGATCTGGGTGGACGAAATCAAGGAAGAGTACTTCGGGCACGACATCTACCTGCTCCCGCTCCAGGCTCTCCCCGAGCACTGCCACAAGGCGGGCAATCCGGTCGATCCGGGCGTCGCCACGGACCGCTGGACGGGCGAGAAGTTCGTCGGCAAGAACATCCCCGCGAAGATGGAAAGCTGGCTCGTGCGCCACGGCTGGGTGTACAGCTTCTCGGAAGTCGGCGAGCCCAACCTCGACCAGTTCCCGGAAGCGAAGAAGATGCTCTCCGAGCACCTCTTCGACCACAAGGCCAACAAGCCCACGAACCTCAAGTCGCTCCATGTGGAGAAGTGGACGGCAGATGGTGTCGCGCACAAGCTTCCCAAGGTCGGTACTTGGCACTTCCTGATGGGCGGCACCGAAGGTGCGATCGTGAGCGAGTTCGCCAACTTCCACGACAGCAAGTGCAACCGCTTCTCCGTTCCTGGCGTCCAGTTCTAAGTCATATCCTCGCCATGGCGATTGCGAGATTTCCGCTTGTGCGTGGCGAGTAAGTATGATACAATCTTGACCGTTGATATGGTTCATTAGGCCTTTGCCAAAACGCGCCACTTTCCTTTTCTGCTCCGAAGTGGCGTGTCTCAACGAAACGGGTGCAGAAAGTAGCTTGAAGTTCGAAAGGTAATAGAATGAAGTTGAGAAAACTTGGAGGCGTGGGACTCGTCTTGCTTTTGAGCGGGTGTACGACGGTTGTAGAGAAGGCCCCTTATAAGGTGACTTCTTTCGCAGAGGTGCCGCTTAAGGACAAGGCAATCGTCAATATAGTTGCCAACAATGATGCGGTGAAGCCGATTGCGGATGCCTTGAAAGCAGAGTTCGCGAAAAGCGGGGCCTTCAAGTTAGGCGACGAAAATGCCGACTATTGGTTAGTCCTGAACGGGATTGGGCAGTATGTGCAGAGTGAGCCGCAGAATAAGGTGAAAAAAGTCTCGCAGGAAACGGCCAACGGTGTGACGGAGGTTCTTGTTGGGGTGCCCCACAATCTCGCGAGCGTGGCCACAGGCGTGAGCGTTGCCGTCTACGAGGCGAAGACGCTCGCACCGGTTCACTACTTCGAGATTCTAATCTATACGGGCGAAAACAGCGAAGCGGCGGTTCATTCGTTAAAAACTTACGATGCGGTGTTCACAAGGCGTGTCATTGAGCGTGTGAAGGACGCCTTCATCACACAGACTAAGTCTGTTGATACATTGATTCCGGTAGACGCCGACGAAGGTCTGCGTGAGCGGTTCAAGAAGAGTGACTACGCGGGATTCGTCCAGAAGTACAAAGCATTAGGGGCTTTTGATCTCGCGCAGTTCTGCGAGAAGGTACGCACAAAGACATACGAGGGTGGCGATGCTGAGAAGCGTCTGTGCAACTACTATCTGTACCTCTTGGTCAGCGAGTCAACGACGCTTGATCCCAAAAAGCTTGCCGAGATTAGGGATCAGCAGTTGCTGATTCTTGAAACGTGCGACAACGAGGGGCTTGCAAAGGCGGTTCCGGTTGCGCTAGCGCGTTTGGAGTATAAACTTGCGAACGTTGGCGAATAACCATGAAAGGAATTTCTGAAATGAAGACGATAACGAAAAAAGGCTTGTACGGCATCGTCATCGGCGCGATCGCATTCATGGCGGGATGCGGAACCGAGAAGATTACCGTGGACTATGTGATGCCCGCGAGGGCGATTGCCGACATCAGCAAGGTGAACGTGGCGGCCATCAATGTCGAGGCCAATGTCAGGGGCGGGCTCGCCGGCGACAACAAGCGGAACGCAGGGCTCGTGAAGCAGCTCCTCGCGATGCGTCTCTACAAGGAGGGCTACTATCAGGTTGCCGACAATCTCTGGAGCAATCCAAATGGAGCATCCGAGCTTGAAAAGATGATCAAGGAGAAGGATGCCGGCCATGGCTACGCGACCCTTGCGGCGATGGGACAGGGTTCGGAAAAGGTTGTGATTGACCTGACGCTTGACCTTGAACTTGATTCGAGGCCTGTGCAGAAGAACATGGCATTTACGCTCACGACAACTCCTTACATGAATGCGGTAAAGAAGGACAAAAAAACGGGCAAGCTAGTAGAAGTATTAGATAGGGACGGAGTTCCGGTAAGAGTGCCCGATGGTAAGAATGCTCAGATACAGAGGGTCAATCAACCGGTGACGGTGTACGAACTTGTCGCGAACGGAACGCTGAAGGCGAAGTTCAAGGGCGTAAAAGGAAAAGACGCTCCTGCGAAGTACGAGAACACATTTACGATCAGGGTTCCAGAGACGGATCGCTTTGACAGCGCCAAGCCGTCTCAGCTCAAGGCTCTTGCAGCCGTTGTGACGCCAGCTGTTAACGGTGTGGTTGCCGACATCTCCCCCTATAAGGAAAGTCGCGAACTTGTCGTCACCGATGATGGTGACGAGCGTGTCGTGTATCTGCTGAACGCTAAGGCTTTTCCCGAGGTCGTGACGGTGGTCGAGGAACTTGAAAAAAACGGGAAGGCGACATTTGCCGACTTTGAGAACCTGGGCATCGCATTCGAGGCTATGGGCGAGTTTTTCAACGCGCGCGACGCATACGCGAAGGCGGAGAAGACCAAGCCCGATTCCGCGACCGCAAGGGCCGGGTCAAGGCGGGTCGCAGCCGCGCTTTCAGGGCAGAAAGCCGTGAAGGCGTCCGGAGCGAAGCAGAACAAGGACATTAAATTCTCCAAGTGAAGGAAGGAGGCTAAAAGATGAAGATCAAGAATGTAACTTTAAAAGTTGCCGCCGCAGGCCTTGTGGCCGCGTTTATTGCAGGTTGCACCACTCCTACCATCCCCGTAACGATGAATTTGGCGGGAGAGGTAAAACTTAACGGCGTGAGCAAGATCGCGCTTGCTGACTTCAACTCGCTCAAGGGGGATGCATTCACCGGCGTGATGGCGGCGGACAAGGAAACGTGTGCGCTCGTCAAGCGGGCCGTTGCATCGGCGTTCTACACTTCGCCGATGTACAAGATCGTCGACATGGACCTCGAAAAGGACATCCACGACAAGACCAACGCCAAGCCGGGCAAGCGCTTCGACGCCGTGATCTACGGTCGACTGTGGTGGCAGATCACGCCCGTGACGAAGGGAAAGTACCCCCGCGTTTATACGCTCAACGCATGGGACAAAGTCCCGTACATGAAAAAGGATCCGATTACAAGGAAAAACATCCCTGCCGTCAAGACGGTGATGAAAGAGTCGAAGGATGTTCTGGCGATGCTTGACTACCGGACGCAGAGCGCGACGCTCATGTTGACGCTCTCGATCTACCGGTTGGAGCAGAGCGGCGACATCGTGAAGATCGCCGACACGTACCAGGTGTCCAATCAGGGCTTCACGCTTATGGACGGCGATATGATGAGGCTTGAAGCCGCCAGCGTCGGCATTAAGGACGATAACGAGGTGACGCGTCTTCAAAAGACGGACAGCGGGTCGTGGTTGACGCGCCGCAAAAGCACGAATAACAGCGAGAAGCCCACGACGGCCTACGAGGAAATGTTCTTAGGGAAAGTCGGCGGTAAGAGGGAGCAGACCCAAGGAAGGATGCAGAAGACGGTCTCGATGCCGACCGAGCTTCAGGCGAAGCTGATGCTCGCATCGTCCGTGTCGAGTTCGTTGAGTGCTAAGCTCGCCCCTTCGAAAGCCACTTTCAATGTGCCCGCTGATTTCGGTGACAGCCGCATTAAGAATCTGATCAAGGAAGGGGCGTTCAAGTCGGCAAAGGCATTCTCGTTGTACACACTCCGACAGACGATGGGCAAGCAGATTTGCGCCTACCTCGTCCGCTTCCTGCCCGAACTTGGCGAACCCTGCTCCTATCCGGTCCCGGATTCCGGAACGCAGGTCAAGGATTACAACGAGCTCCTGAAGAGCGAAGACAAGGTGATGGACTATCTTGCGAGCAAGGATCTTGACGAGTACTTCTACGCATTGGGTATTAGCTGTGAAGCAGCCCAGGACCTCGACGTTGCGCAGGAGTACTACCGTTTTGCATTTAAGGTGAATCCGTGCGAGGCCTATGCGCTTGGCATTTCCAGAACCTACCTGGCGATGGGCGAGAGCGGCCGGCTGCAGCAGACCAAGAAGGCGCAGAAGAAGGCAGAAAAGAAAACTTCTCTTGAATAATAATCACGTTGGTCGATTCGTTCTGGGTTCCGCCTCCGGGTGGATGCGGAACCCAGAAACGGAAAAGCCACACAAAAAGGATCCAAAATGATGAAGAAGATGTTGTTGCTGCTCTCCTGCGCGTGTGCCATCGTGCTTGGCGCATTTGCCGGAGATGATGAAGTCACGGTCAAGGTCTCTGTGGCCGGATACAACAACTACGCGCTGAGAAAGCAGTGCGAGGTGCTGGGTCAGAAGGCCGCAATCAAGAAGTACCTGACAAAGATGGGGAACCCCAAGATCACCGAAAAGGTGATAGTGGAGGCCCAGTCGTCCTACGCGAAGTTCATTGACGACGTCTCAGTAGACGAGCAGGAATACGAAGACGGCGAACTCACGTGCTCGTACACCGTGAAGGTCAAGCAGGAGGACATCGCCAAGTGGCTCGAGGGCGAGGGGGTTGACCTCAATGCCGAGGCCGACGGATCCTCGCTTGAGATCTTCGTGATGGAAGAGCCGCCGGACGCGGGGCAGTTCCTCCTCGGCGAAGATATGGGGAACTTCTTCTTCACGCGCTACAACATGTTCCAGCGCCGCATCCGCGACGCCCTCGTCAAGAAGGTCGGCGAGTTCGGTATCAAGGTGATTCTCCTTGAGGACAACGAGAACTACGAGGAGTTCAAGAAGAATGATCCCGTGCTTGTCGGTGTCAGCTACAACGTGAACGGCGACACGAAGGGGTTCACGAAGACGAAGGACTTCGCGAAGACGGTTCAAGACAACAATTCCGACGCCATCTCGCTCTACTATCGTATTGATGCGCTTGCATACGATGCCGATACGGGGACGATCCGCACGACGGTTGCGCTCAGCTTAAAGAACCTTTCAAGGAACAATACCGAAAATATTGGTTCGCGCGACTGGCAGCAGCGGACAAGCAACAAGAAGGAGGACATGCTCATGGCCGATTTCGGCACCACGGTCGAACGGGCGATGTTCGCGCTCCTGAACGGCGAGGGCATGGGCGAGAAACTCGCTCACATGATCAAGTCCATGCGCAATGCGGCGGCTCGTCCGAAAGGACCGATGAAGCTTGTGATTAACTGCTCGAAGGTCGATTCCAAGATCAAGATCCGCGTGCGCAACGGATTGAAGAAAAAGCTCATCGCGGCCGGTCTCACCGACCAGACGAAGGTCGTGAAAGACTCGCTTTCCTGCGTGGTCAAGCCCAGCAAAGAATTTGGCGATCTTGATGATGTGTGGGGGAAGGTCTCCGAAATCATTCCCGAACTCCTCGGCGATGACATAGAAATCACCGACGAATGGGCGAAGAAGAACGGCGACACCCTAACTGTCACAATCGGAAAGTGAGGTGTTCTATGATCAAACGGTTTTATGCCATTGTTGCAGTAGCGCTCATCTTTGGAGGGTGCGGAACTCCTCCGCCACCGCCACCTCCTCCTCCGGCGCCTCCGCCTTGCCTCTGTCCAACTCCGTGCCCCCATCTGATCAATAATCCAAACGGGGTCTGCCCGTGTAAGTCCCCACTCTGCCAATGTAGGCCTTCGCATGCACCGACCGTGAACGAGTATGCTTCGGCCCCCACGGCCAAGATTGACCATGCGACCTACAAAGAGGTCATCCTTGACGGATTTCAGCCGGGCTTTGTGGCCGTGCAGGACATCCGCCGGTCCAAGACGAACGACGGGTATCAGCGCGTGCAGGTCCTGGTGAAGAACCTGACCACTGTGTCGATGCGTACGCGTTACCGCTTTGACTGGCAGGACGCCAACGGCGTCGTCCAGGAGGATCCAGACAACATGGGCTGGGAGAAGTTGGAGCTTCTTCCGGGCGACAACGGGACGTACACGTCGATCGCGCCGAAAAAAGACTGCGCCGATTTCCGTCTGCGCATGAAACTGATAACCAAATAAGGAGGAATAACAATGACGTTTAAAACAGGAATGTCGTGGCTCTGGGTGCTTGGATGCGCCTTGCCGCTCGTCGCTGGTATCCATGATGAACCAGACGGCGTTTCGATTAATGTTGCCGACGATGGTAGCTACAAGGTTATCGCGATTGGTACGGGTACGTACGACTTCAACGACCCCGATGACATCCTTGACGCGCGCAAGGAAGCTGAGCGAAACGCCAAGGTGGCGATTGCGAAGTTCTTCAACGAGTCGCTTGCGACTGAGGAGTCGGCAACGGCCCAGATGTCGAAAGTGAAGAAAATGGACTCGGACGGTAAAACGTCCACGACGAGCGTGTCAAAGAATTCCGCCAAGGAGACGCTTTCCGCAATCCGTTCCTCTGCCAAGAAGCTCCTGACGGGCGTCGTCGTGCTGGAGGACGAGAAGGTGCCGTCAGGAAACGGCGGCACGTACCGCGTCATGGTCGGAGTTAGCTCAACTACGATCGGTGCAGCGACGGCCTTGAGCAACGGAATGTCCGAGAGCCAGGTTGCGCAGGGCGCGCCAGCGCCGGCTGCGCCGACAGCGACCGGCGCAGCAACGGAACCTGTCGCCTCGGAACCTGCGACCGGAGCTGGTGTGATGGGGGCTGCACCTGCTGCCGGATTGCCTCCTGTGCCAGAGGGGTGGACCGTCTGCGTCGGCATGGGGTCTGAGCGAAAAGACGCTGTCCAAGCCGCGCTCGTCGAAGGCATCTCGCAAGTCTATGGCCAGCTTCTCCAAAATGACGAACGTCAGGTTGAACGCATGAAGAAGTTCAAGATGAATGCGAACATCATGGGGGAGGAAAAGTCTGCCACGTTGAAGTCGAAGATAAAGATGACGCAGTCGTCGACATTGACGAAGACGGCCGGTTTCGTACGCGAGTACCGTGTCATCCAGGTTGTCGACAAGGACGGTAACCAGGAGGCTACCGTCTACGCCTACATCGTCAACCCGCGGGCTGGCGGCACGGTGGCGCTGATGGTGTGCAAGCCGACGATGACCATTGAAGACCGGTCGACAGTCTACCAGCTGGGTCCGAAGACGAGGATGTCCGGAGCCGAAGTGGCGAAGGCCATTCAATTCGCGCTTCCGAACGGCCTCGCTAAGGCGAACAAGTTCCTGATCCTCAACGACAAGTCGCTCGAGGCGGTGATTGAGAACAAGATCGCGACGACCGCCATGGTCGCCAATGGCCTTGCCGGTGCGCAGGAGCTGATGCAGGCCGGGCAGGGACTCACGCCGGACTTCAGCCTCCGTACCGAGATCAAGGACATCAAGTATTCCAAGAAACTTGGACAGGACAAGAAGACGAAAAAGTTCGGCCAGGTGTACAAGATGTCCATCAAGATTGATGTGACGCTCATGAACGACCGGACGGGACAGGCCGTCAAGTCGGACACGATCACGCTGGCCTTGGACAATGACGAGATCAAGGGACTCCTCGAGGAGGATGAAGACGCCGATCTCCTTCAAGCTGCGCTTTCCAAGCTCTCCGAGCCGATCGAAGAGTGGATAAAAGGAAACTAACAAAAACAACCCAATGAAAGGAAAGAAGAAATGAAAAAGCTACTAATTACGGCTGCTATGTGTGCGGTGTTTTCCGTGTTCGCCCAGCAGCAGGACGCTGGCCTTGCGGCGGCTGCGAATGATCCGTCTGTTGCCAAAATGGCCGAGCAAGATCCTGACGGATGTCAGGTTTTTGTAGATGCTGATGGTTCCATGAAAGTCATCTCAACGGGAACTGGCACCTATGACTTCAACGATGAGGACGAAATCAAGGATGCGCGCGCCGAAGCCACGCGCAATGCGAAGAGCCACATCGTCAAGTTCTTCAAGGAGAACTTCTCCACCGAAGAGCAGGCCACCAATGCCACGAAGAAGGCGAAGTCCCTGCACAAGGATGGTGCGAACGAGCAAGTCTCTGTGAGCAAAGAACAGCTTAAAACCACTATAGAAGTGGTTAAGAGTGATGCCCAGAAGGTTCTTTCGGGTGTGGTTGTTTTGAAGGACGAGAAGATTCCCTCGTCCAATAGCGGAGGCACAATTCGTGTTACGGTCGGCGTCAGTTCGACAACGCTGAAGGCGGCAACGCAGATCAGCAATGCGATAACTGATGCAGTCCACCAGCAGGATACCCATACGCCCAAAGGCCCTAACGCCGGTCCTAGCGGGAATGGCGGTGGCCTAGGGAATGGACCTGCAAACAGACCTCAGATCCGTACAAGCCGCGGCGCGTTCTGATAAAAGGGTCTGACCATGAAAACGCTTGGCCTATTGAGTTTATGTTTGTTTTGCGGACTGACGTGTCTTGCTCTAGGAGAATTCGGCGAATTCCAAGCGGCACGTCAATCGCATCCAGAGTTCTTTAGGCCAGGCGTTGTGGAGGACGCACGTCTCGGCGATGAACCGTGGTATGTCTACTGCGGTGAAGCCGAGAAGTGTTTCAACGAGGAACAAGATTCCGAGTTGTATGAGGAGGCAGAAGTTCAGGCCAAACAGAACTTCTACTCCTATTTTCAGAAGAAGGAGAACAATCCGGCCGTAAAGGTCGGTGTTGCCACGGCCCGTAAACTTTATCAGTTTACAGAGGGCAAGATGTACTATGTTATCTTGGGCGTGCCAAAGTCAGGAGTGTCCGTTTCAGTCCCTGTCGCCAAGCCCGTGTCGCCAGTCACTGTGCTGAACAAGCCGACTCCGCCACCCGCTCCCCCTTTTTACCCCGTCGCTGCTCCTCCTGCGAAGGAGACGATAAAACCACAAAATCCTCATTCGACCATCCACGCAGTGGCTTCCCAACCGACGGTTACCCCCGTATCCCAGCCTGTTACATCGAGTGGCGTGCTTGCTGGCATTGTTCCTGCGGCCGGCCAGCCCGCTGTAGAAGCTCCTGCGGACAGGAAGCAGCCTGATGAAACTAGCGACGCAGAGAAATTGAAGATACTGCGTGCAAGGCTGGTGAAAAATCCTGGTGATTTCCACACGCGTATCCGCATGGCAAAGATTTTTGATTCGCAGGGAAACAAACGTCGTGCCTTGCGCAACTACTCGGACGCGGCGCGTCTGCTCGTTCAGGCAAAAGATGTCGCTGTCGGCGAGAAGGTTGACGTGTTAAGTGAAATTGCTTCCTACGAGGAAAACCATGGGGCAGGTGCTTTGGCGCTGAAGCATTATCGCGCGTTGCAGCGAATGGGAGGTAAGGGTGCGGCAATCGCAACCGGCCGAATCTCACGACTCCTCCTGCGCTTCAAGTAGCAGATTGGCGAGAGTGACAATTTCTTTGGAGCAGATTGGAGCGAAGGGCATAAATTGTATGAGACGTCTTGTTGCAGTGACAGGGGAAGAACAACAAACGTGCCACTGCGGAGAAACTGCTTTCGCTGAATGACGGGACGTGTGCCTATAGGATGCTTGTCCGCATACGCCCGGGAAAGAGCGGCAGGTAATTGCTCAGGATGGAAGTGGGGTGTGCTAGATTGACCGTGCATGGTTTGCCTTTAGGCGCACGTTTTACCTCTAGGAAAGGAAGAAAAGACATGAAGAGAATAACTAAGTTGTTGATATTTTGCTTGGCGATGGCTTCAATGGCCGTACTGGCGGAACATACGGAGCAGGGAACGAACGCTCCTGACGGAATAGGGGCTAAGGCGGCTAAGCGATCTCATTCACGAGTGAAAAAGGAATTGCAGGATTGGGCGGCTAAACAAGATTGGTTTGCCCTTAGCGACACCGCTGAATTCGGCGATCCGAATAGGAAGATGAAGGTCGAAAAAGGCATGACATTTGGGTATTCGACCGAATTCGTTGACTCCAAAGGCAAGAAGCATATTCTTGGCGTGGGGCTTGCAAAGGATCCGGAGCAGGATGTAAAGAGGGAGATGAAGAAGAATATGGCAGAATTGTCTGCTACAAAGAATTTAATGATGCATGGTAAACCCGTTTCCACGAATGCTTCTGGAACGCAAAGCCGTTCTTTCAAAGGGACTGCTAATGCGGCGCAGGTACTTTCGACTACGATAGTGAGACCTGGAACGGAAGAGAAGTGGATACTTTGTGTTTGTGCAAAGATTCGTGGGGGAAAAAAGACTACGAGTGCACCCAAAAGGAAAGATCAGTAAGAATTACTGACCTATGACTGGTGCGACTGTGCGGTGCGTGATAGCCGCCCTTTATTTAGGGAAAGGGAGCAGTGGTACAAAGTCGGCTTTGGGACAGGAAACGAAAGAGAAGTGATCCGAGGTCGATTCGCAAGAAATGAGATTTAGGGTTTATGGCTAATTCTTTAATACAGAGTCTCAAGCTGTTGGCCTTCCTGCTGGGAGTGCCATTTGGCTTCGCGTTGCTGTTGCAGTGGATCGGCGGCGGGATTAGGAAGTCTGGCGTGAGCCGTTTTGGCAATGCCTACTGGTATATCGTCTCGCCTGGGGTTGCATGCCATGAGACCGGACACGCCCTTGGTTGCCTTCTCACGTTCTGCCGCATCACAAAGTTCGTCCCGTTCAGTGTCAGCGAAGACGGCACGCTTGGGTATGTAATGCATGAGGCAAAGAGCGGATGGAAAGGGGCGGTGTCGAACTTGGTGATCGCCACGGGGCCGATCTGGTTTGGGTGCATAGTGATTGTGGCCATCACAAAGCTTTGCGCGGGAACCGTTATGGTGGCAAACTATGGCGACTACTTCTCTAATGGCGCATTGCCCGGATTGCTTGAATATGTTTGGGCCTGTCTAAAGTCCAGCAAGGACCTGCTGATAAATTTGGGAGGTGACGTGTTTTCGTCTGGGTGGTTGGCGGCCCTCTGGTTCTATCTCGTTTTTTGCGTGGCGTCGGAAATCGGCCTTAGCAGCGTCGACATTGCGTCCATGTGGCAGGGATTGGTAGGCATCGTGGTGGTTGTCCTCTTGCTGGGAATGGTGCCTGTGGTGAGCAACTGGTATGCGGATGGAATCCGCTTGTTGCTGCCGATGTTGTTCCTCGTGCATTCAATGATGGCTTTGGCCGTGCTGGTTGACGGCGCGATTTGGCTGCTGATGAGGTTGATTGTGAGGCGCGGAAGGACGTAGGTCCGCTGTTGATAAATATAGGAAAAAGGTTAAGGAGTTGACATGAAGCAATTGACAGTTATTCTCGTAACGGCGATTCTCGGAATCGGCATGACTGGCTGTGTCGGCTTGCGCTACCCCGACTCCAATACGGGCGGTAAAGAGGATTTTGAGGCCTTCAGGGAGTTTTTGTCAGAAGCCCAGGCCGATTGGGAGTGCGAGAAATACGATGGCAAGGTGAGGATACGCGCCGGCAAAAACAAGGTCAAAAGCTTGAGGGGACCGCGCCCAAGGGATGTGGACAACGTGCCAATGGCGCTGGTAGACGGGAAAAAACGCGCGCAGGAGTTCTTGGATTACCTCAAAAAACGGCAGGACCAGCTCGGCCAAACGGAATACCCTCCTGAACTCGTCCACGAAAGAGACGCGCTTCTGGCCCAAAGCCGCCCGTTCAGCGAGGCCCTGACAAGCTACATTAAACAGGACGTCCGGGCGGAGACCGACAAGGTCCTCAATGACATCCGTAGCAATGCGGACGACCACATCGCCGATTCCAAGCGCATGTGGTCCCCCGTTGCGATTTCGCTTGCCCATTCTGCGCAATGGCCGAGGGCGGATGCAGACGTAACGTGTCTGTGCCTTAATGTTTTCAATGGAAAATACCGCAATGTCTACTGTATGGACATTGCAATCGGTAAAAACATCGTCTCCAGCTGCATGGCAGGCATCCAGCTTGCCGGCTTTGCCAACAGCTCAGATACGGTTTACGGACTTCAACTTGCGGCGTTCAACAACGATGCGCTTGAATTAGTTGGCGGCGCGCAGGTCTCCCTTGCAAATGTCAGCAGTTGCTATGGATCGTGGCTTCAGGTGGGTGGACTCTTTAACGATTCGGGCTTTTTCACGGGCGCGCAAATAGCAGGTCTCAATAACACGGCCTATTCCTGCAAAGGACTCCAGATCGGCATTGATAACGACGCGCAGGAACTTTCTGGCGTTCAGATCGGCGTTTTCAATGACGCGAACAAATTGTCTGGTGTCCAGATCGGCGTTTTCAATGACGCGCAGGAACTTTCCGGCATTCAGATCGGCGTTTTCAATGATGCACAGGAACTTTCCGGCGTTCAGATCGGCGCTTTTAACAACGCCGGCAAGGCGAAAGGTTTTGGATTGGGCGTGCTGAACAGGATCGGTGACGCGAATTGCTATTGCTTGCCCATCATCAACCTGAACTTTTAATAAGTTGGTAGATGATAGTTGGTAGTGAAACTTATCCTGATTTACATTCTCGCGAGAGCGCGGGTGATGAGAAAAGGAGTGAAAATGAAGAAAATTAAATTGTGCGCATTGGTTGCGCTTTCTGCTGGAACTACGTTGTTGTCTGGCTGTTTCCATAACGGGGCAGTCTGCTTTGATTCGAAGTGCAGCGCTTTTAGTGGTGCGTCCGTTTCTAAAAAATATTATATCAAGCAAATAGATGTTGATGACGGCGTCTCTTTTTGGGATAGACTGGTTCAGCCTAAAACGGAGAAAACTGTCGGTAAGAAGTTTGCAGGTAAGGGAAATGTGGAACGTGGACGGAAAGTGATGCGATGGCTCGATACCGACGGTCCCTTTAAAAACAAATTTGCCACAACTAGTGCAGAGGGTTATGAACCGATTTCGATTAAGGCTGTTATCTCAAAGACGAATGCCAATGGCGGCATTGCGCAATTCAACAATATCCTTGCATTCTTGACGCTTAACATCTGGCCGTGGTATCATTCGGCGGATGTTGATTATAGAATTCAGGTGAAAACATCAGCCGGAATTAAGAACGAGCAGTTTAGACTTCAGGAACGGTCTTTGACGTCTTGGCTTCCCCTTGCCTTGTGTCCCGTCCCCGCTTGGGCGGATTATCGGGACATGACGGCCTATCCAGTGGAAGAAAGTTTGGAGGCTGAGCAAGTAGGAAGATGCATCATTTCCCTCCTCGCGGAGAAAGCTGATTCGTCGGGTGGCAAATAAACCACCATTTTCCCCTTGCGTTGGGTGCGCAGATTTGGCATACTAAACGCGCTGGACCTTTCAGACGCGCAGGGTCGTTTCCGCGAGTTCCGCCAAGCCGTGTGACTTGCCTCGCGAATGGCGCATAAGGAAGGTTCCACAAGTGCCTCGAAGGAAGCAAACATGGAAAAGACGTACATGCACACCGGCATCCCGGTGGCCGAGAAGATGGACGGTATGGCCTACATGGAAGGCCTGAAGGTCTGGATCTGCAACAACGAAGAGTACAAGATCGAGTACCTCTACTGGGAGAAGGATACGCCCTGCGCATGGCGCATGGTGGCCGAGACGCACGTCGCCTACAAGGTGGCCGACGTCCAGGCAGCCGTGGATGAGGCCGTGGCCGCCGGCGCGGCCGTGCTGCTGCCGAAGTATTCGCTCGGCGGTACGTGCGCAATCGCCTACGTGGGCTACAAGAACGGCCCGCAGGTGGAGTTTTTCCAGGACTGACAACTACCGGGGGAGTCCAGACTCCCCCGAACCCCTACAAAGAGGATTTTACCATGCCGATGAAAAAGTTCATGAACGATCCCGCGAACCTCACCAAGGAGCTCCTTGAAGGCCTCGTGGGCTGCTATTCCGATACCCTCGCGCTTGTCAACGAGAAGATCGTGGTGCGCAAGACCCCCAAGAGCGCCGACAAGGTGGCGCTCGTCGCGTTCGGCGGCTCCGGGCACGAACCCGCGATGCACGGCTTCGTGGGCCTTGGCATGCTCGATGCGTGCGTGGCCGGCGACATCTTCGCCGCGCCTGGCGGCGAGAAGGTGTTCGAGGCGCTCGACTACGTGAAGCGCGACGCGGGCACGCTGCTCATCACCCTCAACCACAACGGCGACCGCATGAGCGGCTCGAAGGCCATGCGCAAGGCGCAGAAGGCCGGCCTCAAGGTGGTCGAGATCGTGATCCACGACGACATTGCCCAGGGCCCCGACACCCCGATCGAGGACAAGCGCGGCCTTGGCGGCGTGATCCCGTTCATCAAGGTCGTCGGCGCGGCGGCCGAAGAGGGCAAGAGCCTCGAGGAGATCGTCGAACTCGCCAACAAGTTCAACGAAGGCATCGCCACGCTCTCCGTGGCGCTCAAGGTGGCCACCCACCCGCAGAATGGTGGCGAGATCGGCGCCCTCGCGGACGACGAGATGGAGATCGGCATGGGCCAGCACGGCGAAGGCGGCGGCGGCATCTCGAAGATGTGTACGGCCGACGAGACCGTGGAGAAGATGCTCCCCTCGCTCGTGAAGGCCACGAAGATCGCCTCCGGCGACAAGGCCCTCCTGCTCATCAACGGCTCCGGCTCCACCACCACGATGGAAATGCTCATCTGCTACCGCAAGGCGAAGTCCATGCTCGAGGCGATGGGCGTGACCGTGCTGCCCGGCAAGTGCGACGAGCTTCTCACCGTCCAGGAAATGGCCGGCTTCCAGATGATCCTCTGCAAGTGCTGCGATACGTGTGCGAAGTACCTGGCGGCTCCCGCCAACGCTCCGTACTGGACGACCCTCTGAACGGAACGACCATGACACTCGACCAGTTCAAGCAGGTCTGGGCGCGGGCGGCGGAGAAGATCGCCGCCCGCGAGAGGGACTATTCGGCGCTCGATGCCGCCGCTGGCGGCGACGGCGACCACGGCGAGGCGATCGTCGCGGCCACGCGCGCGCTCGCCGCCGCGCAGGGTGCGGATTTCAAGTCGCTGCTCACCGACATGGTGAACCACCTTGAATCCGACGTCTCCGGCTCCACGAGCTCGCTCTACGGCACGCTCTTCGAGGGCATGGCGGATGCGGTGGACGCCGGCGTGACGGAGCTGGACGCTCCCGGCATCGCGGATCTCTTCGCGGCCGGTCTTGAGGAACTCGGCTTCGCCACGAAGGCGAAGGTGGGCGACAAGACGTTCATGGACGCGCTCATCCCGGCGATCGAGGCCCTCAAGGCCCACGCCGCCGAAGGCGAGCAGGCCATGTTCGCCGCCGCCGCCGCCGCCGCGAAGGCCGGCAGCGAGGCGACCGCGCAGATGCAGGCGAAGTTCGGCCGCGCGAAGAACCTCGGCGAGCGCTCCATCGGCCCCATCGACGCAGGCAGCGCGAGCAACGCCGACATTTGGAGTTGCTTCGTTTGACAACCAGCGGGGGAGGCCAGCCTCCCCCGAACCCCCACAAAGAAGAAAGGTTAATTTTATCATGGCTGATATGGATGGTTTCAAGGAGGCCGCCGCGTACGGCCTTGACAAGCCCCAGAAGAGCGAGCAGTTCTTCCTCAAGGGCAACGAGAACCAGGGTTGGGGCGTGAAGAACCGCCTCGCGCGCATTTTCAACCCGAAGACCGGGCACACCGTGATGCTCGCGTGCGACCACGGCTTCATCATGGGGCCGACGAGCGGACTTGAGCGCGTGGACCTCACCATCAACCCGCTCATCGAGTACGCCGACTGCCTCATGTGTACGCGCGGCATCCTCCGCAGCGTGATCCCCCCGTCGATGTCCAAGCCCGTGTGCCTGCGCTCCGACGGTGGCACGACGATCCTCACCGACCTCAACCTCAACCGCGTGTACGACGTGGAGGACGTGATCCGCCTCAACGTGAGCGCGATGGCGGTGATGGTGGCGTGCGGCGACAAGGCGAGCGAGCAGATCACCACGCACAACCTCGTGCATACCGTCGATATGGGCGCGAAGTACGGCATTCCCGTGCTCGGCGTGACGGCCGTGGGCAAGGACATGGCGCGCGATGCGCGCTATTTCCGTCTCGCGACGCGCGTGTGCGCGGAGAACGGCGCCTCGTTCGTGAAGACCTACTACACGGAAGATGGCTTTGAGACCGTGGTGGCGCAGTGTCCGGTGCCGATCGTGATCGCGGGCGGCAAGAAGCTCCCCGAGGAGAAGGCCCTCGAACTCGCCTACCGGGCGATCCAGGCCGGCGCCGCCGGCGTCGACATGGGACGGAACGTGTTCCAGAGCGAGAAGCCCCTCGCGATGATGAAGGCGATCTCCGCCGTCGTCCACCAGGGCCTCAACGCGAAGGACGCCTTCCAGCTCTACAACGACGAGAAGTAGCCGTCCCGGCCTTGCGAGGGCCGTGCATGAACGTCTGGATTGCCAACCCATTTGACAATCTGCCGCCTGAAGGCGCGCGTCCACAGCGTTACTGGCTGATGGCGCGCGCTTTTGCGCGGGCGGGCCACAACGTGACGCTGTGGTCGAGTGATTTTTCACATGCCAAGAAGGCACCGCGCGCGCTTGCGTCCGGAGCGCGCTGGGAAGGGGACGGTTTCCGTCTCGTGCTCGTGCCCACGCCGCCGTATCCGCGCAACGTGTGCCTGCGGCGCATCCTCTCTCACCGCGCGTTTGCGCGCAACCTCCGTACGCTTGCCGAGCTTGAGCCGCAGCGCCCCGATCTTGTGGTCGCCTCCATGCCGCCTCTCGCCTCCGCCTCCGCGCTTGCCGCGTTCTGCCGTGCGCGCGGGATCGCGTTCGTAGTGGATGTTATGGACGCTTGGCCAGAGAACTTCGAGCGCGTGGTGCCGCGCTGGACGCTGGCGCCCTTGCGGGCGCGGGCGCGTCGCATCTACCGTTCCGCGCAGGGAGTGAGCGCCGTCGCGGCGCGTTACCTCGATCTTGCGAAGTCGTATGGTGCGCAGTCGCCGATGCACCTGGCATACCACGGCATTGAGTTGTCGCCGTCCGTTTTGGAAAAACAGGTAAGACCTGTTTTCACAGAACCGTTTCGACTTGTGTATGTGGGGACGATGGGGGCGAGCTACGATCTTGAGACGGTGGTCGACGCCGTGCGGAAAATGCCCGATGTCGAACTCGACCTCGCGGGGGCGGGTCCGAAGGAGGCTGCGTTGCGCGCGCGGGCGTCGGGCTGTACGCGCATCCGTTTCCATGGCTACCTCGGCGAAGGGGAGCTGCAATCGCTCCTCGCACAGGCAGATGCTGGACTCGTGCCGATGTTCGACGATTCGTGCGTGGGCGTTCCTTACAAGCTAGCTGACTACGTAGCGGCCGGTGTACCGGTGGTCAACACACTGCACGGCGAGACGGAGCGCCTCCTTTCCGAACACGGGGCCGGCGTGACATGCGCCACTGGCGATGTACAGGCACTCTGTGCAGCCGTGGCGGACCTTCGTGCTCGGGACGCCACCGCACTTCGCGCAGGTGCGCTCTCGCTTGCGCGCCTCTTCGACGCGGACTCCGTCTATTCCGCATACGTGGACTGGGCAGCCAGCGTCGTACCTACTGCGTGACGGCGCGTCCCCTTGCCGCCGCGAGGACGGAGAGCCCGAATATGGCCGCCGTCTCGGCGCGCAGAATCGTGGGGCCGAACGAGACCGGCGTGGCCAATTCCAGAAGCGCACGAAGTTCATCGGGCGTGAAATCGCCTTCGGGTCCAACGAATATGCCGAGTGAAGGAATGGGCGCATCGCTGGACACTGCGGCAGCGACCTCGTTCCAGATCGGCGGCGGCGGCGGATTGCACAACGCTCCGGCGAAGACGCGTCCGCAATCCTTGACGAGGGACAAGGCTTCCTGAAAATCAACGGCTGCGAGCACTTCCGGAAGCCACACTGCATCGCTCTGGCGCGCCGCGTCTGCGGCGATTCGCCGCCAGCGGTCGGCCTTGGCGGGGCGTTCCGAGGGGGAAAGACGCACGATGCAGCGGTCTGATATTACGGGCACGATGCGCGTGGCACCAAGTTCCACGGCCTTTTCAATCGTCCAGTCCCAGCGGCTTCCCTTTGTGACGCACGCGAACAGGACGAGCGCGGAATTGGGGGCGGGGAACGCGGCAACGGGTCCATCGGCGACGAGCTGGCGGCCGTCCCACTTGCAGCGGCGGGTGTGTCCGTGCCCGTCGAACAGCTCAATCTCCTCGCCTGCGTGCGGACGTACCACCTTCAGGTGGCGCGCGGCGTCCGGCGGAAGCTCGATGGCCTCGCCGGACAAGTAGTTTTCTGGTATAAGAAGCCTGTGCATGGAGAGATTATATCATAACCGTTGCGGTCGGGGCGGGAAAATGGTAAACTATTCGCCGTTTTTCACGAAAAGGTCTTCAATTGAAAGGACAAAAAAGACATGCGCAAGAAAATCATTGCGGGCAACTGGAAGATGAACGTCAAGCCGTCCGAGACGGCCGCCCTCGTCAAGGGCATCGCCGAGGCGACGAAGGACTTCACGAACGTGGATATCGTGTGCTGCACGCCGGCCATCGACATCCCCGCCGCCGTCGCGGCGTGCGCGGGCACGGCGGTCCAGCCGGGCGCTGAGAACGCCCACTGGGAAGCTTCGGGCGCCTACACCGGCGAAATCTCCACAGGCATGCTCGTTGACGCGGGCGTGAAGTACGTGATCATCGGCCACTCCGAGCGCCGCCAGTACTTCGCGGAGACGGACGAGACGGTCAACAAGCGCGCGACCGCCGTCATCAAGGCCGGTCTCACGGCAATCGTGTGCGTTGGCGAGACGCTCGCCGAGCGCGACGCGGGCAAGGTCGAGGAAGTGATCGTGCGCCAGATGAAGGAGGGCCTCAAGGGCCTCTCCGCCGCCGACTCAGCGAACCTCGTGATCGCGTACGAGCCAGTGTGGGCGATCGGCACCGGCCGCACGGCCACGCCGGCGCAGGCGCAGGAAGTACACGCCCTCATCCGCAAGACGCTCGGCGAACTCGTGGGCGTTGACGCTGCCGAGGCGGTACGCATCCAGTACGGCGGTTCGATGAAGCCCGGCAACGCGGCCGAGCTGCTCGCGCAGAAGGACATCGACGGCGGCCTCATCGGAGGCGCCGCGCTCATGGCGGACAGCTTCGCGGGGATCATCGCTGCGGCTGCTGCCGCCAAGTAAGGGCCCTACGACCGATAAAGCCAAAGGCATCCTCTGCCTGCTTGCGTCGGCGCTTGCCTTCGCGACAATGGGGATGTTCGTCCGCCTCGCCGATGATTTCGGCGGGGCGGTGTCGCCTTTCCAGAAGAGCTTCTTCCGGAACCTCGTTGCCGTATTCGTGGCGGGGGCAGTGTTCTGTCGAAAGTGTAAAGTGGAAAGTGTAAAGTGTAAAGGGGGGTGGGGGCCGCTCGTGTGGCGCTCCATTCTTGGAACTGTCGGCATATTCGGCAACTTCTACGCCCTAAGCCACATTCCGCTGGGGGACGCCTGCATGCTAAACAAGCTCTCGCCGTTTTCCGCCGTGGCCTGCGCGTGGCTGTTCCTCGGCGAACGTGTGCGTATGCGCCAGGGGCTGGCGATAGCGGGCGCTTTCATCGGCGCGATGTTCGTCGTGAAACCCGGATTCGCATTCGCGTCCGGCTCCACATGGCCCGCTCTTGCGGGACTCGTCGGTGGCGTGGCGGCGGGCGGGGCGTACGCCTGTATCCGTCATCTCGGACGCCTCGGCGTGGAGCCGAGTTTCATCGTCCTCTTCTTCAGCGCGTTCTCCACGCTCGCCTCGCTTCCGTTCATGATTTTCGGCTACCAGCCCATGACGTCCGCGCAGGTCGCGATACTGCTTGGCGCGGGCATCTCGGCAACGGTAGGGCAATTTGGAATCACTGCGGCATACCGTCTGGCGCGTCCCCGCGAACTCGCCGTGTACGACTACGCGAACGTCGCCTTCGCCGCCGTACTCGGTTTCCTCGTGTTCGGACAGGTCCCGGACGCCTTCAGCTGGCTAGGCATCGTCATGATCGTCGCGATGGGCGTGTGGATGAACCACACGGCGGACTGAAGAGCTTTCCAAACTTTTTCTAAAAATCCGCTTGCGCCCGTAAGTTAGTTATGGTAAACTAACTTGCGACGCCCTAAGAAGAGGCGTAGGAGAAGAAAATAAAATGCCAATCGCAATGATGTCAATCGGAAGCCGGCACCGCGTAAAGATGGTGAAGGGCAACGACGTCGCCAGGAAACGCCTCGCGACGATGGGTTTCGTCGAGGGGGCCGAGGTGACGGTGATCGCGCACTCCGCCGGGAACTACATCCTTGGCGTGTGCGACTCGCGCGTGGCGGTGGATCAAGACCTTGCCATGCGGATACTTGTTTAACGAGAAAGGTTTATAAGAAATGACTCTGGATGAAATCAAGCCCGGACAGACGGCGAAGATCGCCCGTCTGCGCGGGGACGGCGCCGCGAAGCGCCGGATCATGGACATGGGCCTCACCAAGGGAACCGAGGTGACCGTCCGCAAGATCGCCCCGCTGGGCGACCCAATCGAACTGACCGTGCGGGGCTACGAGCTGTCGATCCGCAAGGACGAGGCCGCCGCCATCGAGGTCGCGTGATTTTTTTTGCGGATTCAGTTTGCCTCGTCTAATTAGTTTCAACATGTCTAACACGAGGCGCGGCGTCCGCACACAGGAAAAGGAGAAAAGGATATGGCAGTCAAGATAGCGCTCGCGGGAAACCCGAACTGCGGCAAGACGACGCTCTTCAACGACCTGACGGGTTCCGACCAGTACGTCGGCAACTGGCCCGGCGTGACGGTGGAGAAGAAGGACGGCAGGCTGAAGGGCGCGCACGACGTGGTGATCCAGGACCTTCCCGGCATCTACTCGCTCTCGCCGTACTCGCTCGAGGAGGTCGTGGCGCGCAACTACCTCGTCAACGAGAAGCCGGACGCCATCCTGAACATCGTGGACGGCTCGAACCTGGAGCGCAACCTCTACCTCACCACGCAGCTGCTGGAACTGGGGCTGCCGATGGTGGTGGCGGTGAACATGATGGACGTGGTGAAGCGGAACGGCGACAAGATCGACGCCGGCCGTCTCTCCAAGTCGCTCGGCTGCCCCGTGGTGGAGATCTCGGCCCTGAAGGGCGAAGGGACGCGCGAGGCCGCGGAGCTGGCCCTGGCCG
>CADCOC010000008.1 GCA_902802945.1 uncultured bacterium
GTCACGATTCGCAATTGGGGCTCTATCGGACGCTTTGCCGGAACGGGCACCTACACCATATCCGGCGGTACGCTGACGACGACTCACACGGGGCGGCCAATTTGGATTGGCGGCGACAATGCGTCCGGACGGGGTACGTTGAACATCAGCGGCACGGCCGTTGTGACCCTGGCTGGCGGCATTGATGCGGGTAGGAATAAGAGTTCGCATGGCTACATCAACCAAAATGGCGGCACCTTGAACATCGGCAATGCCAATGAGGGTTTCAACATAGGACGCGACGCAATTGCCGAATATGTGCAGAATGCCGGCGACTTGGTCGTCAACCCCGTGTTCCGTCTTGCCTGGGGCACTGGTAGCAATGTGAGCGGAACCTATACGTTGAACGGCGGAACAGCCACGCTTAAAAATACATTCTATGTCGGCGTAGGGAAGAACGGCGTCTTCACGCAGAATGGCGGCAAGATGTCCGCTCTTGCAGGCATCAAGATAGCGGAAGGGTCGTCGGGAATCGGAACCTTCACGCTGTCGGGCGGCGTCCTTGAAACGACGTTCTTGCGGAAAGGGGCCGGCACTCTGAACGGTATCACGTTCGACGGCGGCACGATCGTCGCGACGAACGTGACGGACGGCGCGAACTTCATCACAGGGCTGAACAACGTGACGTACGGTCCTGGCGGGCTGACGCTCGACACGGCGGGCTACGACGTGACGATGGCGACCGCGAGCGGCGCCAACGTGCTAGCAGCAGCGGGAAGCACGTTCACGAAGACGGGAAGCGGAACGTTGACAGTCGCCGCAGTCCCGCCCGTCGGGAACATGGTCGTCTCCAGCGGCACGCTCGCGCTCTCCGCCACGTGCGACAACACCGCACCTGTCGGCATCGCGCACCGCTGGTCGTTCAACGGCGAGGGCAACGACTACACCGACTCGATCACGGGCACTTCCGCTTCAACGTTCGGTAGCGATGCCACCAAGCGCGCGACCACGGGCGGCAAGCTCGTCCTCAGGGGCAATGGTTCGGGGCAGGGCTCGCTGAACCTCGGCAAGAACCTTCTCGGTTCGGGAGATGCGACGGTCGAGATATGGGCGAGCAATGACGCCGCGAAGCATTACGCCCGCGTGTTCGACTACGGCAACGGCTCATACGCAAGCAACCCCGGGCAGACGGACTGCTTCCTGTTCATTTGGAGCACCGGAACGGATGCAACCAAGGACATTGTCCAGCTGAAAAAGAATAACATCGCTGTGATCAACAAGTCCGGTACGATGTCCGTCATGGAGCTCGGGAAGCAGTACTACTTCGCGTTCACGTTCAAGTCCAATGGCCACGGTTCCACCACGGTCAAGTGGATGCGGCGCAACGCCGACACGGGTGAGCTTGAGCGGTCCGAGGAGGTAATCGTTTCCGACTGGACGCTGGCTAACCTTGTCGAGAAGAATTCCGACTTCTGGCTGGGCGTGTCGAAATACAGCGGCGACTCTGATGCCAACGCGAGCTACGACGAGGTCCGCATCTGGAACGGCGCTCTTTCGGCTGACGCGCTCGCGCTCAGTGTGCAGAAGGGGCCGGACGCGACGACGGCGGACATCGCGGAGATCAGTGGTAGCACGCTCAGGCTTGAATCCGGCACGACGCTCGCCGTCGGTTCGGGCAACACGCTCACGCAGCCCGCAGTCAATGCGAACGGCACGCTTGCGTCCGGAAGCCTTGTCGTGACGAAGCAGTTCAACGTGACGCCCGGCCAGTCGATGACGGTTGCGAGCGGCGCGACGCTCGACCTCACGGGCGCGGATATCGTCGTCACCGGCGAGATGCCTGTGAGCGGCTGCGTGATCGCCACGGCGCCGTCCGGCGGCATCGTCGCGGCCAAGCCGCGCAAACTCACCGGCGATCTGGACGGCTATTGGCTCTACCTCAAGTCGGGCAAGGCGCGCATCGGCAAGCATCCCGGCGTGATGATCATCGCCTATTGATCCGTCAAAGCATCAAATTGGTAGGGCCCGCTCGCCGAACGGGCCCTACCAGTCCAAAGTCCTTCATCCTTTGTCCTTTGGCGTCCCCGAAACTTGCGCGTCAGGGTTGGCTCTTTGGGGAAAAGTATGATATACTGCGTGGCGATGGAAAACTGCGAAGTGAAAATCAAGGTGCCCACGACGGGCGTGTTCGACTTTCCGAGCTTGATTCTCGGGGGAAAGGGGAAGTACGTCGATAAGACGGAACTACTGTACCAACTTGCGAACGATGCGGACCAGCAGCTGTTCATCTCGCGTCCACGCCGCTTCGGCAAGTCGCTCATGCTCTCGACCTTGAAGGCGATGTTCGATGGACGGCGCGAACTCTTCAAAGGGCTCGCCATCGACAAGCTGCCGTGGGAAGGGTGGACGCAGCCGACGCCGGTGTACAGTTTCACGATGTCCAGAGCCGTTGGCGGGACGTATGAACTCTTTCGCGAACAGCTCACGAAACTTGTGAAAAGCCTATGTGAGGAAGCGAATGTCAAGTACACTGGCGAAGGCGATATTTCGGGGCAGTTCGACGACTTCCTCGCCGCCGCCGCGAAGAAGTCACCGACGGGAAAGATCGTCGTTCTCATCGACGAGTACGACGAGCCCGTCGCCAAGTTCCTCGACGACCTCGAGACGCTGAAGAAGGTGCGTTCCGACCTCCACGACTTCTATGAGAAGCTGAAGGTCAATTCAGGCTCCATCCGTTTTCTGATGATGACGGGCGTCACGAAGCTGACGAAACTTTCCATCTTCTCCGGACTGAACCACCTCAAGGACCGTACAATGGACCCGCGTTTCGCGACGCTCCTCGGTTATACGGCAGACGAACTCGACGGGCCCCTGCGCGAGAACATCGAGGTGTTCGCGCAGAAGAACGGCATGGACTTCGCCGCCGCGAAGCGGGCTCTCCTTGCGTGGCACGACGGTTATCGTTTCTCGCCGACGTCTGAAGCCAAGGTGTGCAACCCCGTGTCGCTTGGAAGCGCATTGGAATCCGGCGAGTTGAAGAACTACTGGGAATCGACTGGTCAGGCCACAATCGTGATGAACCGCATCAAGGCGGCAGACGAGATTCCAGCGGACTTGAACGGAATGGTCGTGGATCAGCTTGATCTCGACGTCTGCGACGCGGAGACGATGCCGCTTGCCGCGCTGCTGTATCAGGGCGGCTACCTGACGATCAAGCGCGTGCGTCCGTCCGGCCGTATCGACCTCGGCATCCCGAACGAGGAGATTTCGACGTCGCTTGCGAAAGGCTACGTCTCCACTTTGCTGTGCAACGGCATGTCCGACTGGAACGAGGAACTTGCGGATGCGCAGGACGACCTGATTGAGAAGGGCGTGGAGACTCTCCTCAAGAAAAACCTCAAGGCGGCGTTCGCCGCCGTGCCGCACGAGTGGCATATCGGGGATGAGAAGGAGGCGAAGCGGTACTTCCTGCTCTTCATGAAGCTGATTGGCGCGGACATCTCCGGCGAGCGGCAGAGCGCGCGCGGAAGGGCGGACGCGGTCCTTCAGGACAAGACTGGCACGTACGTCTTCGAGTTCAAGTACGGTAAGACGGCCCAGGAGGCGCTGGAGCAGGCGAAGACGAAGGAGTACGGGAACCCGTGGCTCGTTTCCTCCCTGCCCGTATTCCACGTGGGCGTCAACTACGACCCCGAAAAGCGCGGCATCGACGACCCGCTCGTGGAAGCGCAATAATGCGGGAGCGGTCGCGGGGCGACCATCCTACGGGCCGCTTTCAGGCGCGAGACGAAATCAAGGAAGGCGGTTCATTTCACCTACGTGACGTCATTCGGCCTTTTACGGAACCGTTATGCAGGAGAAGTGCAGTCTGAGGTCACGATTGACGACCTGTTCAAGGCATAATCCCCGAACGGGACGAAATGACGCGGCCGCCTCGGCGAGGCGGCCCTACCACAGCCGCGCAGGCTCACCGGCGATCTGGACAGCTATTGGCTCTACCTCAAGTCGGGCAAGGCGCGCATCGGCAAGCATCCCGGCGTGATGATTATTGCCTATTGATCGACAGAAGCCCCATGTGGGCCGCCCGGTGGTCGGCCCCTACCGTGGTAGGGCCCGCTCGCCGAGCGGGCCGCAGGGTTTCGCACGGCGGCGGATTTTTTGGTATAATACGTGACATGCAGACGGTAAACATAGATTCCAACGACTTCGGCGAAATCCGCAGCAGGGGCTTGAACGGCACCTCTTTGGGCTACAAAATGGCTTTTTGTTGATTAGCAGCCTATTTTCCCATATCGAAGGATTGATTCCGGGCTGTAAAATGACAAAATGTCGATTAGCAGCCCAAATCATACGATGGATATGGTATAATATGCGCCGAAAGGAACAATGGCTATGTTCGTAGGACGGCAAGAAGACTTGGCATTGCTCACAGGAATGTGGGATAAGCGCGTCGCGTCGCTGGTGACGTGCCGTGGACGTCGTCGTGTCGGCAAATCGACCCTCATTGAGGAATTTGCCAAGCGCACGGCGGAACACTTCATTGTCGTGGAGGGGCTGTCCCCGCGCAAGGGGATGTCCGACAGGAAGCAGCGGCGCAACTTCTGCGAACGCCTTGCCGAACATACGGGACGGGACGTCAGGGACGCAGAATCGTGGCCGCTAGCGTTTGCCCAATTGGATGCCGCGTTGCCACGAAGCGGGCGCACCGTCGTCCTGCTTGACGAGATATCGTGGATGGGCGGATACGACAAGGACTTCCCGTCCTATCTGAAGTCCGCATGGGACAAGAAACTGAAGAACCATCCGAATCTCGTTCTGGTACTTTGCGGAAGCGTGTCCGCATGGATTGCCGACAACATCCTGAACAGCACTGGATTCGTCGGTCGCAATTCGCTCGATCTCGAGGTGCGTGAGCTGCCGCTCCGCGAAGCGTTGCAGGTGATCGGGCCTGCGGCGGAGCGGATGTCGTCCACCGAGAAGTTCGACATTCTGTCCGTGGTCGGCGGCATTCCCCGGTATCTTGAGGAGGTACGCCCGTCGCTTACGGTGGACGAGAACGTGAGGCGGATGTGCTTCCTCAAGCAGGGGTTGCTGTTCAGGGAGTTCGACGAAACATTCAGCAAGGTGTTCGGGGATTGTGTCGGAAGGAGACGGGATGTCCTTGAGGCACTGTCGGATGGTGCCATGTCGGCTTCGGAGATCGCGGAACGCATGGGCGGCGAGATGAACGGGCACATCACGCGGACGCTCAAGGAACTGGAGTACGCAGGATTCGTCGCCCGGGAGGCGAACCTCAACCCGGCCACTGGGAAACCTGCGCGGATTGAACGATACCGCATCTGCGACAACTACACCAGATTCTACCTGCATTTCATCAAGCCGAACATCGCCGCCATTGACGCCGGGCTGTTCAGATTCTCGTCCATGGAGCAGATGAAGGGGTGGGACTCGCAGCTTGGATTCCTTTTCGAGAATCTTGTCGTGAACCACGTCGGCGACTTGTTCAGACATCTTGGTATCGAGCGGTCACTTGTCCTTTCCGCCGCGCCCTACGTGCAACGCGGAACAAGACGCGGCGAAGGGTGCCAGGTTGATCTGCTCATCCAGACGCGGCGTACGGTCTATGCGATTGAGATCAAGCGCAGACGGGAAATCGGCCCTGAAGTCATGGATGAGATGGCGGAGAAGGTCAGGCGTCTCAAGGTCGTGAAGGGCGTGTCGGTGCGCACCGCGCTTGTGTACGATGGACGCATTTCCCCCCGCATTGAGGCCGAACACGGTTTCGATGCGCTTGTCCCGGCCAGTCGTCTGCTGGATCCAAGTTAACCTAAAACCGCAGATGCGGTTTTGTATTCATTGAGCTGAAGTACGTGAAGGCGGCACCTCCCGTTGAGGTGACGGGCGTCCCGTCCGTTGCGCTCCACCGCCTCGTCCTTGTGTTTCACGGCGGCGACTGCGTGATGAGCGAAGAAGTGTAAGCTTGTCAGTCGCAAAGGACGTCAGTCGAGGCCGTCGAAGAGGCCGGATTCGTCCTGCGTCGACACCTGCTTCGGCATGGGGCGTCCTGCATTGAGGCGCACGAGGTCGGCAAGGATGTTCAACGCCTCGTCCAGCGCGGCGTCGGCCTCGCGGTGCGCGGGGTCGAAGCCCTTGCGCTCCAGCCGTTCGAGTTCGTCGTCGACCGCGTCGCGCGCCGCAGACGCCTTGCGCAGCTCCGGGACGAACCGATCCATGTCCCAGCTCTTCTTGAACGGAACGGACGCGATCTCGTTCCACTCCACGGGATACGGAAGACCCTCTTCACCTTTCCAGAACGACGCAAGGCACGGAAGCGGGATGTCCGGCTCCACGCCCTTGATCTGCGTCGATCCGCCGGTGATGCGGTAGAACCGCCCCTCGGTGACGACGAGCGCCGCGCCCTCGTGGCTTTCCAGGTGGATGACGGTCTGGGCCGTCCCCTTGCCCACCGTGCGGTCGCCAGCCACCACCGCGCGGCCGGTGTCCTGCAAGGTCGCCGGGACGAGTTCGCCCGCGCTCGCGCTGTCGCGGCTCACGAGCACGACGAGCGGCGTGTCGCATTCGATGCTGCCGCCGAGGACGTCCAGCGCTACTTCGCCGGCGTGTCCCGTCATGCGCACGGCCGGGCCGCTTCCCACGAACATGCCGATGATCTTCACGGCGTCGTCCAGCGAACCGCCGGAGTTGTCGCGAAGGTCGAACAGCACGCCTTTCACGTCCGCCTTCTTGAGCTTGCGCAGCTCCTCGCGGACGTCCACGCTCGACGAGCGCAAGGTGCCGTTGCTGGAAGGGGCTGTCACGTAGAACGACGGGAGGCGCAGGTAGCCGAGGCGTCCGGATGGCGTCTCGACGGTTTTCGACGATGCGGCGAGGTCCGCGATTTCAATCCTTTCCCGCTTGACCGTGACCACCTCGCTCTTGCCGTCCGCATGTTCGATTTCCAGCGAGATGGGCTCCCCCGCCTTGCCGTTGAACAGTGCGACCAGGTCGATCGAGCGGACGCCGGCGACCCGCGTGAAGGCGCCGTCGCCCTTGGGGGACACGGCGACCAGCCTGTCGCCCACGGACACGCGCCCGCTCTTGGCGAGCGGGCCGCTGGGGATGAGGCGCGTGAAGACCATGCTGCCGTCCTTCTCTGTCCACTGCGCGCCAACGCCGCACAAGGAAAGCTTGAGCTGGGCCTCTAGCAGTCCGCTCGTCTTCGGCGAGAGATACAGCGTGTGGGCGTCGTATACGGAGACCAGGGCCATGACGAAATCCTCGTCCACCGCATCCTCGCCGCGTTTCATCTCCGCCTCCAGCGCGTCGACGTATGCACGCGAGAGGGAGGCGGCTGGGCGGAAGATGGTTTCGCTTGCGAGCCGCGTGAGCCAGATCGCGTTGCGCGCGTCGGCGTTGCTCGGCCACGGCTCCTTCGACCGGTCGAAGAGGTAGGTGGAGGGGTTCCCGGCCGGACGCTGCGCGCGCGCAAGCGCGTTGGTGGCGAACGCCGTGCATTCCTTCAGCCGCTCGCGGTATTTCCTGCGGACACGCCGCGCGAAGGAGAAATCGCCCGCCTTGAAGAAGTCGTCGAGCTTGTCCTGCGACTTCGCGAACTCGGCGACGTCGTCCGCCAGAAAGACCATGTGCCGGCTGTCGCACATCTCCAGCAGGTTCGTGAATGCCCGGCGGGAGATCACGTCGTCCGGCGCGTGCCGCGACGTGTGGGTGGCCTCCAGCACGCGGCAGACCTCCTCGGCCAGTTTCGCGTGCACGGCGTTCGTTTCCACGCCCGCGCCAAGGCACGCCGTGGTCACGGCGCAGAGCAGCGCGGCGGAGTGCATCGCGTTCACTGCGGGGCTCCTCCCTGCACCTTGACCATCTCCATCATCGCCTTGGCCAGCTCGGCGGAGGGGATGCGCACGATCAGGCGGTAGTCCTTGCCCTCGCGCCAGGCGAACACCCACGCCGAGGCGAGGGTGGTGGTGTCGGGCTGCTTCCCGTCCTTCGGCGGGGGCGTCGCCCCGATGATCGGCGTCTTGAACGCGAACAGAGGCTCCTTCGCCTCCTTGCCCTCCGGCAGGACCGCCATGAGGTCCTGCCACGCGGCGACGTCCTGCACCGCCGTCGGCGAACCGACGAACGACTTCACCTCGGCCTCGCCTTCCTTCATGATGTCAAGGATGTCTTTTGGCAGCGGCTTGGACGCGCCGGCGATGTCGCTCCCTGCGCGGGGCTTGGCGCGGAAGCGCAGGTCGAGTCCGCGTTTCGACACGCCCAGCACGGCGACAAGCGATTCAAGGTCCTTGGCAAAGGCGCAGACGGAGACGGCACAGGCGTCCTGCTTGACCTTTTGTTCCTTCGCCTTCTTGTCATCCTTCACGATTTTCTCCGCATCCTCGGCGATGCCGCGATAGAGGTCTTCCATGCGGTCGAGGAGCTCGTGTCCGTCGAGCGTCAGGCTGCAGAATCCCTTCTTGAGCGGCTTCGGGAAGGAGACGCCCGTTTGGGCGACTTGCTTTGCGAGTGCGGCATCCTCGCACAGGCAGGCCCATTTGCCGTCCTTGGTGAGGGCGGCGTCCTTGGGGAGCGACGCGCCGGGCGCGGGCGCCTTCGAGACTGGCCATGCAATGACGGCCGCCACGGTGTTGGTCTTCATAAACAGCTTCATGCCCCAGTCGGCGGTTTCGGGCGGCGCGCCAAAGGCCTGTCCGGGTTCCGATCCGGCGATTCCCTGCTGCACGAGCATCGGGAGGAGCGTGAAGTTGGCCTGACGGCCCAGTTCCGCGATCTGCGGTCCCATGGCCTTCATCGAGGCGATCTGCAGTTCGCCGATTGGTTTCCAATCCTGGGGCACCTCGGCCTGTGAGATCATGAAGGCCGCCGCCATGGCCGCCCAAAGGGCTGTTTTTTTCGTTTTCAGGGATTTCACTTTCATTTGTCCGCCTTTTGTGTCTGGAGTTTGCCCTTATTCTATCAGATGACCCCCCGTTCACGCAAGTGGAGATTTTTGTTGGGTCTTGAGGACTGGGGAGTCCAGGGAGAGCGCCCCCGCGCTTGTGGGCGGCGTGAAGGGCTTTAAGGTCAGGCTTTCCGCCGACGGCAAGACGATCAAGGTGGTCTCGAAGGGCTGCGTTATCGTTGTGCGGTAGTCAACGGGCAAGATGCCCGTTGAGACGGCCGAGAAAGTGTGATATACTAATCTACGCTATGAAAAGAATAATTCTTTTAGTTGTTACCAACATCGCCGTCATGCTCGTCATGATGGTGGTGTTTCACGTAGTGTGCGCGTTTCTGGGCGTAGATCCAGTGGCGGCGTTCGGCGGAACGGGTCTGGACATGACGTCGCTTGCCGTCTTCTCGCTCATCTTCGGCATGGGCGGGGCCGTCATATCGCTATTGCTTTCGAAGACGATTGCAAAGCTCAGCGTTGGCGCGCGGGTGGTCAACGGCACGGAGGGCGAGGCGGAGCGGTGGCTCGTCGAGACGGTGCGCTCGCTCGCGGAGCGCGCGAACGTGCAGATGCCGGAGGTGGCGATCTACGAGGGCGAGGCCAACGCCTTCGCGACTGGCGCGTTCCGAAACCACGCGCTCGTGGCGGTGTCCACTAAGATCATGGAGCAGATGACGCGTGAGGAACTGCGCGCGGTGCTTGGACACGAAATGAGCCATGTGGCGAACGGCGACATGGTCACGACCACGCTCGTGCAGGGCGTGTTGAACGCCTTCGTCATATTCCTGTCGCGCTTTGTGGCGGCCGTGGCGGCGGGCGCGCTTGCGAAGGACAGGAACAGCCGCAGGGGAACTTCGCGCGGCATCTACTACCTCGTGTATTACGTGCTGCAGATGGTGCTCGGCATCGCCGCGTCGCTCGTGGTGTGCTGGCACTCGCGTCGGCGCGAGTACGCGGCGGACGCCGGGAGCGCCAATCTGCTGGGGTCGCCTTCGTCCATGATCGCGGCACTGCGCCGTCTTGACAACCTGCGCCCGGGGATCCTGCCGGATTCGCTCAAGGCGATGGGGATCAGCGGACGGAAGGCGTCGCTCTTCGCCACGCATCCGTCCATTGACGACCGCGTGGCGGCATTGGAGCGCATCATGCGCGGCATTTAACCGCATTATCCGGACGATATCCAATCCTTTTGGACGGGTGTTCCCGCGCGGGGGGAATTATGGTAAACTATCCGCATTCCCTTTAGGAGGATTCTGGAGAGTCAAGAATGGCGATGATAGACATGTTGTGCGCGGTGTCCCCGCTGGACGGCCGCTATGGATCGAAAGTTGACGAGCTGCGCGAGGTCTTTTCCGAGTACGGCCTCGTGAAGCGGCGCGTCGCGGTGGAGTGTGCGTGGCTCGCGGCGCTCTGCGCCCACCCCGGTCTGCCGGAATGTCCGGCGCTCACGGCGGACGAGGCGTCCGCGCTCGCGCAGATCGCGGACGGCTTCACCGTGGCGGACGCCCAGCGCGTGAAGGACATCGAGAAGACGACCAACCACGACGTGAAAGCCGTCGAGTACTTCATCAAGGAAAAGATCGCGGGCACGCCACTCGCGGCGCGCGGGGAGTTCGTCCACTTCGGCTGCACGAGCGAGGACATCAACAACATGTCCCACGCCCTCATGCTGCGCGACGGCCTCAAGGCCCTGCGTGCGGCGCAAGACCAGGTGACGGACAAGATCGTCGAGATGGCGCACGCGTTTGCTTCAGTGCCCATGCTCGCCCATACGCACGGCCAGCCCGCCTCGCCCACCACGCTCGGCAAGGAGCTCGCCGTCGTCGCGGCGCGTCTCCGTCGCCAGCAGGAGGAAATCGACCGCATCGTGCTGCCCGCGAAGATGAACGGGGCGGTGGGCAACTTCAACGCGCATCTCTCGGCCTACCCCGACGTGGACTGGGAGGCGCTCGCGCGCGGCGTGATCGAGGGCTTTGGCCTCCGGCAGAACCGCCTTACGATCCAGATCGAGCCGCACGACGGCATGGCGGAGCTGTTCGACGCGCTCCAGCGCTGGAACACCGTCCTCCTCGACTTCGACCGCGACGTGTGGACGTACGTCTCGTTCGGCTACTTCAAGCAGAAGACCGTGAAGGGCGAGATCGGCTCCTCCACGATGCCGCACAAGGTGAACCCCATCGACTTCGAGAACTCCGAGGGCAATCTCGGCCTCTCGAACGCCGTGTTCGGATTCCTTGCGCGCAAGCTGCCCGTCTCGCGCATGCAGCGCGACCTCACCGACTCCACCGTGTTGCGCAACATGGGCGTCGCGTTCGGCTATGCGCTCGTGGCGGCGAAGTCCACGCTCAAGGGACTCGGCAAGCTCGAGCTCAACGAGGCGCGTCTCGCGGAGGACCTCGACCACAACTGGGAGGTTCTCGCCGAGCCGATCCAGACCGTCATGCGCAAGGTCGGCATGGACCATCCCTACGAGCGTTTGAAGGAGCTCACGCGCGGACGCCGCGTGACGCCGGAAATCATGAAGGAGTTCGTCGAAGGACTCGACCTGCCCGCCGACGACAAGGCGCGCCTCCTCGCGCTCACGCCCGCCACCTACATCGGAAAGGCCGTCGAACTCGCCGGCCTCGTGTGATGGCCTTCGGGGTTCCAGAATCCACCATCGAGGAGATCAAGGCTCGTACCGACATCGCCGACCTGATCTCCTCGTACGGCATCCAGCTTCGCCGTACCAGCGGCGGTTACATGGCGTGTTGTCCGTTCCACCACGAGAAGACACCGTCTTTCCACATCCAGCCCGACAAGGGATTCTACCACTGCTTCGGCTGCGGCGAGTCCGGCGACTGCATCAAGTTCGTCCAGAAGCAGGAGGGGATGTCCTTCATCGAGGCCGTGAAGAAACTCGCCGCCGGATGCGGCATTACGGTGGAGGAAAAGGAAGACCCCGAAGCCGGACAGCGCAAGCGCCTGCTGGCGCTCCACAGCCAGCTCGCCGACTTCTTCCGTCGCTGCCTTCTCCAGGCGAAAGAGGCGGAGCCCGCGCGCGCCTACCTCGCGAGCCGCGACCTGCCGGAGGCAATCGTCTCGCAGTTCAAGATTGGGTACGCCCCGCTTTCCGCGGAGGCTATGCGCACGTGGGCGAAGAAGTACGACTTCACCGATGAAGATCTCGTCGCCGCCGGGGTGTTGTTGCCACCGAAGTTCGCGGGCGGCTCGTGGTTCAACCGCTTCGGCGGGCGGCTCATGTTTACGATCACCGATCGGCAGGACCGTGCCATCGCGTTTTCGGGGCGCATTCTCACGAATGACAAGAAAAAGGCGAAGTACGTCAATTCGCCTGAGACCATTCTCTTCAAGAAATCAAACGTCCTCTTCGCGCTTGCCCACGCCGCGCCGAACATCGTCAAGACACCGGGACGCGAGGCGATCGTATGCGAAGGTCAGATCGACGTGATCCGCTGCCATGCGTGCGGATTTCCCGTGGCGGTTGCGTCCCAAGGCACGGCCTTCACGGAAGAGCACGTGCGCATCCTCAAGAAGTGCGCTGATTCCGTGGTGCTTGTATTTGACGGCGACGGCGCGGGACAGAAGGCCGCAATCCGCACAGGCGGGGAGTTTTTGGCGGCGGGCGTGCCCGTGCGCGTGGCGACGCTGCCGGAGGGTGAGGATCCCGATTCGCTTCTCCGCACGAAAGGGCCCGAGGCGTTCCAGGCGTGCCTCGACGCGGCGGTGTCCGTCGCGAAATTCCAGGTGCGCACGCTGTTGGCTGGGCATGAGAAGCCCTACAACCTGCGCACTGTGTCGGATACGAGCAAGGCCGTGCTGGAGACCATCGCGAAATGCACGTCGGCGGTGATGCGCGCCACGCTCATCGACGAGGCGGCGGCGCTTCTTGGCGTGCCGCCTGCTGCCCTGCAGGAGGATTTCCTCAAGGTTACGGCCGCTTTGAAACACCGTCCGCCGCCGCCTGCGCCCGTCATCCCGGACGAACCCTTTGAGGAGCCGCCCGTCGATCAGCCGCCCGTTGTGTCGCTTGCAGGGGAGGATGCCGCCTCGCCCAAGGTCAACCCGCCGCCGACAACCGAGACGGCGCTCTGCGAGTTCCTGATGGAACATGAGCGCGATGCGGAGCGGGCGTCGCTTGATCAACTCGTGGCGGATTATCTGCCAGACACCGTGCTTGCGCACCCGTTCACGCGCGCGTTCGTGGGGGCGTGGCGCGCCGGGGCGTCTGCCGACGGGGATGCGATCACGTCCCTACGCAACGATCTGCCGCCGGAGATGTGCGTGTGGCTTGACCACATTCTCCTGACGGAGGAGAAATCGGCCTCTAGCGAGCTTGCCCCTGAACAGATACTCCAGGGATTCCTTCGTAAGCTATGGATGGAGGCCGTGCGCCGTCGCCAAGGGGAACTGCCCGCGGAATCGACGCCCGAAAACGACGCGGCGCGCCTCCGCTATTCGACGCTTATCCGCCAGCTTCAGCGCGGCAAATGGGACCGAGCCAGTGCCCTCATGTGTTCCGCCACGTTAGAATGACCAGTGCCCACCGTTGTTCGCAAATTCATCTATCCATTTTGCACTTGCGCGTAGGGCGTGGATTTGGCATACTAGACGCGCTGAACCCTTCAGACGCGCAGTGTCGTTTTTGCGAGTTCCGTCAAGCCGTGTGACTTGCCTCGCGAATGGCGCGGAAGAGAGGTTTTGCGTTTACCTCTATAAACGGAGAAAGAACAATGATAGACCGCCGTTCGTTCATGGGACTTGGCGCGCTCGCAGTGGCTGCCGCCGCCTGCCGTCCCGCCGTAGCCGCAAATACCTGTTGCGCCGCGAAGAAGGGCAAGGTGAATTTCAAGTTCGGCATGGCCGGCTTCTCGTGCCATCGTCTGTCGCTGGACGAGACGCTCAAGCTAATGAAGAAGCTTGATCTGCACTACCTCTGCATCAAGGACTTCCACCTGCCGATCAAGTCTACGCAGGCGGAAATCGACGCCTTCAAGCAGAAGTGCGCCGACTTCGGCGTCACCGGCTACGGCGTGGGCCCCATCTACATGGCGACCAATGACGAATGCAAGCGCGCGTTCGACTACGCCAAGGCGATCGGCGTGAAGACCGTCGTCGCCGTGCCGAACGAGCAGAAGGGCAAGAAGCGCGTCCACAGCCGCGCCCGCTGCGAGTACCTAAGCGGGCTTTGTGCCGAGTACGACATGAAGGTGGCCATCCACAACCACGGACCCGACATGCCCGACTGCTATCCCACGGGCGAGTCCTCGTTCAACATGGTCAAGGACCTCGACCCGCGCATGGGTCTGTGCCTCGACATCGGCCACGACTACCGCGCCAAGGCCAACCCGGCGGATTCCGTCCGCCGCTTCCACACGCGCCTCTTCGACATGCACGTGAAGAACATCCTCCTCAAGCCCAAGTACCACGCCGTTCCGATGCCGCGCGGCGAGATGGACCTCTGGGAGGTCGTCAAGGCCCTCGTGGAGGTCGGCTACACCGGCTGCTGCTCGCTTGAGTACGAGTCGTTCCCCGGCAAGGGCGTGAAGCCCGGCATCAAGGAACTTGACGTGGCCGAGTGTGTGGGCTACTTCAAGGCGCTCATGAGGGCCGCTGAGGGTTGAAGCGGATTCTCATACTAGGGGCGACCGGCTCCATCGGCACGAGTGCGTGCGACGTCGTTCGCACGCACCCGTCCGATTTCGGCATAGCGGGTTTGGCTGTTCGTTCCAACCGCGAGAAGGCCGAGGCGCTGGGACGCGAGTTCAGCGCGCCCGTGTTCTGCGGCGAGGACGCCGCCGCGCGGGCCGTCGCGGAGACGGACGCCGACCTGGTGCTAGTCTCTACCGTTGGCCTTTCCGGCCTCGCTCCGACGCTCGCCGCGATTGAGAAGGGCGTGGACGTGGCGTTAGCCACCAAGGAAGTGATGGTGGCGGCGGGCGAACTCGTCTGTGCGCGTGCCGAGGCGAAGGGCGTGAAGATACTACCCGTCGATTCAGAGCATTCAGCCATTTTCCAGTGCCTGCAGTCTTTCGGCGGTCGCGGGGCGACCGCCCTACCGGACATTGGCGGCCGCGGGGCGACCGCCCTACCGGACATTGGCGGTCGCGGGGCGACCGCCCTACCGGATGTCGGTTGGCGTGGACGGCGCGACGTGTCGAGACTGATTCTCACGGCGAGCGGCGGACCGTTCCTGGACGGTCCCGACGACCTTTCCTCCGTCACTCCAGAACAGGCGCTCAACCACCCGCGCTGGAAGATGGGCCCGAAGGTGACGGTCGATTCATCCACAATGATGAACAAGGGATTCGAGATCCTTGAGGCTAGATGGCTCTTCGACGTACCGGCGGACCGCATCGACGTGGTGGTACATCCCGAGTCGATCGTCCACTCCCTCGTTGAGTTCACGGACGGTGCTACGCTCGCGCAGCTCTCGCCGCCGGACATGCGCGTGCCGATCCAGTACGCCTTCTCGTGGCCGGACCGTCTGCCCGCCGAACGCGCGCGGCTCGACCTCGCGACGCTTTCTTCGCTCACGTTCCGCGCGCCCGACGAGGCGCGCTTCCCCGCGTTACGCCTAGTGAAGGATGCGGCCCGCGCCGGAGGTACGAAGACGGCAGTGCTCAGCGCCGCTGACGAAGTGGCCGTGGCGCGTTTCCTCGCGGGAGAAATATGCTATACCGACATCGTCCGGCTTGTCGAAGCGGCAGTTGACGCCGCGCCGGACCTACCGTGCGACTCGATTGAAAACATCCTCGCCGCCGATGCGGCCGGAAGAAAGTTGGCTAAAGAATGGAATTCCTGATTACCGTATTGGCGATTATCGCCTGCATTCTCCTGTTCTCGTTTGCGATCTTCATCCATGAGTTCGGACACTTCCTCGCGGCGAAGCTGCTGGGCTTCCAGGTTGACACGTTTTCGATCGGCTTTGGCCCTGCGCTCTGGAAGAAGACGATCAAGGGCGTTGAATACCGCATTTCCGCGATTCCGTTCGGCGGCTACGTGGCCCTGCCCCAGCTCGACCCCGCCGGCACGGCAGGCGTGCAGGGCTCGCAGACCGAAGAGGATATTGAATCGGACGACTCCGGTAGTGCGCGATCACCGAGCGCGCCGCCAGACGGTGATGCGGACACCCCGTACCCGACGATGGCGAACTGGAAGAAGATCGTCGTGGCGTTCGCGGGGCCTTTCGGCAACCTGGTGCTGGCAGTCGTGCTCGCTTTCGCGCTTTCCGCAGTGCCGAGTGCTCGTTTTGGCAAACTTTCCGCCGAAATCGGCGAAGTGGTGAAGGGCGGTCCTGCCGAAAAGGGCGGGATGCAGGCCGGCGACCGGGTGTTGTCCGTGAACGGCAACGCCGTGAAGACGTGGCCGGACCTGCTCACCGAGGTGCAGATCGTCGGTGAGAAGCAGGCTGCGGAGTTCGTCGTCGATCGCGGCGGCACGAACGTGGTCCTCTCCATCACGCCGCAGCGCGACGAAGTGACGGGCGGCTGTCTGATCATGGCATACTCCACCACGAACAACGTGAAGACCGCCGCATGGATGCCCGACCGCAGCCCGTGGAAGCAGCTCGCGTGGGACGCGGGATCGATGGGGCGCGTGTTGAAGGCGCTTGTCACGCCGAAGGAGTCCAAGGCCGCCGCGAAGTCGCTCGGCGGCCCCGTGATGATCGCCGAAGGGCTCTACCACCAGGTTCGCAGGGACGGATGGGACGCGATCGGGTTCCTCCGCTTCCTCAACGTCAACCTCGCCGTGTTGAACCTTCTGCCGATTCCCGTGCTGGACGGCGGACTGATCCTCTTTTCGCTCATCGCGCTCATTTTCCGCCGCCCCGTACCACGCAAGGTCGTGGACGGCCTTTCGATGGTGTTCATGTATCTCTTCCTGGCGCTCATGATTACGCTCGTGTGGCGCGATGTTGCGCGCAGCCGCCGCATGCACAAGGCACGGGGTGAACTTGAGAAACTGATCAAGCTGGAAGAGAAACGTCTGAAACGCGCGCAGCAGTTCAAGCCGGCTTTCGATCTCGGTACGCCCGATGGTAGGGCGCGATCACCGAGCGCGCCGCCCGAAGACGCCGGTAGGGCGGGCACCCCGTGCCCGCCGCCAAAGAAGGACTAACCCGTGTTCACCCGCGCGCAAACCCGTTCTCTCAAAATCGGCGACCTTCCGCTCGGCGGCGGGGCGCCGGTTTCGGTGCAGACCATGGCGAACGTCGACCCGCACGACGTGGCCGCCCTCGCCGCGCAGGTCGCCAGCTGCGCGGAACGCGGTGCTGATGTAGTGCGCCTCACGGTGCCGGATATCGAGGCCGCGCGCGTCCTCGGCGAGGTGCGAAAGTCGTCTCCCGTGCCGCTCGTTGCGGACATCCATTTCGACTATCGGTGCGCGCTTGCGTCCATTGAGGCGGGGGCTGACGCCCTGCGTCTCAACCCCGGCAACATCGGCGGGGCGGATAAGGTGCGCGCCGTGGCGCGTGCGGCGAAGGCGAAAGGCGTGCCGATCCGCGTAGGCGTGAACGGCGGATCGCTGGAGAAGGACCTCCTTGAAAAGCATGGCGGCGCCACGCCCGAAGCGCTCGTGGAGTCCGCCCTCCGGCACGTGAAGCTGTTGGAGGACGAAGGTTTCCGTGACATTGCGATTTCGGTGAAGGCAAGTGACGTGGCACGCACGCTCGCGGCGTATCGTCTGCTTGCGACGCGTACGGACTGTCCGCTCCACCTCGGCGTGACGGAGGCGGGCACGTTCATTCCGGGCACTGTGCGTTCGAGCGTGGCACTGGGCATTCTTCTTTCGGAGGGTATTGGCGATACGATCCGCGTGTCGCTCACGGACGTGCCGGAGCGCGAGGTGACGGTGGGGCTTGAGATTTTGCGTTCTTTGGGCCTGCGCGCGCCGGGGCCTTCGGTGACGAGTTGTCCCACATGTGGGCGCACGCGCGTGGACGTGTGCCGTGTAGCCGAGGAGGTCGAGGCTGCACTGGAACGGTATCAGAGAGAGCATGCGAACGTGAAATTACCGCATGTGGCCGTGATGGGCTGTGTCGTGAACGGACCCGGTGAGGCTAAAAACGCCGACATCGCGCTCTGTGGCGGTGTCGGCGAATTCCTCCTTTACGTACACGGAAAGCCCGTTCGCAAGGTGCCTTCCTCAGAGGCCGTTGCGGCCGTTCTGGGGGATGTTGAAAAAAGGAACTTTGAACTTTAGCTCCTTGCGAGGGATAAAATAATATGGTATCATGTTGATGTTTGCTGACGGAGCTGGCGTTTTGTCGGGTCGTATGCGAATGGGATTGGATTTCAAGGAATGGCGACACGGAAATTAGCGGTGGATCGTATCAAAGAGCGTACCAAGGTGCTTGGCCCTGGCACGCGTTTTGCCGTTTGGTTTCATGGTTGTCCGCGCAAATGTCCGGGATGCGTCGCATTGGAGATGAACGAATCCGCCGAGTACGGCAGCTTCACGCCTGAAGAGCTTTCGGCCCGCGTGTTGGCGGTCCCAGATGTGGAAGGGGTCACGATTTCTGGAGGGGAGCCTTTCGCGCAAGATCTCGAATCGATGGGCTCGTTCCTTTCCGCCGTGCACGACGCCGACTTGAGCGTGATGGCGTATACGGGTTATCTGCGGGAAGAACTTGAGAGTGATGCCGGCAAGCGCGCGCTTCTTCGGTTTGTCGACATCCTCGTAGACGGTCCTTACGTCGAAAGCGAGGATCACGGGGAGCTCTGGCGTGGCTCGGCGAATCAGCGGATACACTGCCTTACGGACCGTTATGCATGTCTTGCGGAAGCAGTGGAAGGGAAGAAGGGGAGGCCGCTTGAGTTCGAATTCGGAGAGGGGTTGAACTTCTCCTTCACGGGCATTCCGCCTGCCGGTTTTCGTGACCGGCTGGCCGAGCGATTGGGACAAAAAGGCCTAGAGGTGAAATGGTGAAAGAAGAAAGGAACGGAATATGAGTGGAGTCAAGGGTGCAACGGTAAGAAACAACCTGAACAAGGTGGTGCGCACCGTAAATGCGGGAGTCGCAGAATGCGAGCGGGCTGCGGCGGAGGCGGGCGAGGTCGGCCGATCCGAGTGTACGCGCCATGAGACGAGCGCGAGGAACGTCCATGACGGGGTGAGGCGCACCCTGCCGGCCGAGCTGAAGGAATTCCTGCGTGGGGAGACCGGGCAATGGGAGGCGCTGCTTCGCCGCCATGACGAGTGCTTCGCGGCGGCGAACGGGCTGGTGGGGTCGGCGAACGAGAGGGAGAGGGAGTTCCAGTCCCGCAAACGGGCGTGCGATGCGCGGCTTGCGCAGATCGGCGGCGCCGTGAGGCGCATTCAGGCCACCCTGCAGGGCAAAGACTGGTACTGCGATGCCGAGAACGCGGAGGCAAAGGACCTGAGGCGTCAGGCGGAGCAGGTGCTTTCCGAGATGCGCCGCAACGTGTCCCTCGGACGCCAGGCGCAGGACCTTCGGCGCCAGAGCGTTTCTCGTTTTTCCGAGTCCGAGAGCCTGGCCCGCGACGCCGAGCGCGAATACGACCGGCTGGTGAACCTCGCGGGCGAGCGTCAGGAGCGGCAGCGCATCAAGGAGGAGAACGAGCGTAAGGCCAAGAACCTTGAGAGCGACATCTCCTCCCTGCGGGGGCAAATCGAGTCGAAGAACTACGCGAAGTTCGGCGGCGACGTCTACACGAGCGCCGTGCGGCGCGAGATGGAGGACGTGCTTCGGCTCATTGGCAACGGGGCGTACGAGAAGGCCCTGCCGCGGGCTGAGGCGCTCAAGGGCGTCCTGGGCTCGGCGGCCGCGCAGATCGACGCGGCGCAGCGCGCGTGGGAGACGGAGAGACTGGCGGCTGAGCGCACGTTGGCAGACGCGCGCGAGGAGGTCGGCAAGCTGAACCGTGACGATCTCGTGGCCTTTTCGGGGGTCCCCGCCGATGAGATCAACGGCTGTTACGGCAGCATCGACGCAGCCGCGCGGGAGATGGCGGCAGAGCGTTTCGCGGACGCGAGCGCGCATGCGTCAGCCGCAGTGGGGAGGTTGCGCGAGATCGGCGAGCGCGCGGCGGAGAACCGCAAGCTTTCCGAGCAGCGAGAGGAAATGGCACAGGCAATCATGCAGGCGCTCTACGACGCCAAGTACGATACGCCGAGCTACTACATGCAGGACGAGGCCGACAATCTCTCCGACCTCTGCGTCGTCGCCGCCGCGCCGGGGGGCGTCGGCGACATGCGCATGAGAATCGGCATCTCCGGCGAAACCAAGTTCGAAGTGGGGAACATCCCCGAGGGTTCCGAGCAGCTCTGCATCGACCAGATACGCGACCTACAGAAGAGGCTCGCCGAGTCTGACGTCAGATTCGACATGACGGACTGGGGCCGCGCCGAGAACCAGAACAAGGTCCATCTCGACGTGCGCCAGAAGCAGACGACCGTCCAGCAAACCGTTCAGCGGCAGGGGTGATAATGGGAGCGTTCTTCAACAAAAGGATTGAAGGTCCGTTTGCGGACACATTCAAGGGCTACAACCAGTTTCTCGTTTCTGGCGGTGTAGACGATCTGTTTCTCATGGAGTCTGGAGGTGTCCCTCGTCTCTGCAAAATCGCCGAGGCGTATCGGCAATTCGGCCGCAAGGCGAACTACGACCTTGTAATAACCGTCAAAAGCGATCTGACGCTTGATTTCCCGAGCGAGGACATGCGAGCGCTCTATGAGCAATTGGCCAGCGGGAAAAGCGACAGATTGGTAGACCTGGCGCATGCCAGGAAGGCGAAACAGTTCGTGCCGAAGGGCAGAACGCCGGAAACGCCCCCTGCCAACAATGCCGCAGCTCCGGATCGGCAACGGCAAAACGGAGAAGCCGAGCAACGGGGACGGAAGTTGGAGGAAGTCAAAGGCCAGGTTGAGGGAAAGGACACTCTAAACGAATTGAGCCGCATCCGTCGTGTCCTTGAGAGCGGCCGCAAAGTTCTCGTGGTATTTCCAGAGGCGGACAAACTGGTTCCATTGGCAGATGCCGACGGAACTGTGATCAAGCGCCTTGAGATGGTTACGCGCGGATGGCGCGACATCATCCAGCACGCCCACCCGGACAGCCGGACGGTTCTCATCGTGAACCCCCACAGGCTCAAGGACTTCCACAACCTCGAACACCAGATATCCTGCTATGACCACAATCTCCGCGAGATAACCATAGAACAGCCGCCGATCGACGAGATGCGGCGTTGGTTGCAGATGTACCAGCTCCTGAATGCGATTGGCGGAACTCCACGGGAGGCCGAGCGCGTGATCCTGACGGGAAAGGCCAATGCCGGCGGGAACCTTCAGAATTTCGTGAGCTGGGTGCAGGGGTTCTACTTGAAGAACCCAAAGCAAAAGACATGGCGAGCCCTCCTTGACTCGGAGAGCCTCGACGCGGTTGAATCCAAAGACGAACTCCTTGAGGAACTGGATCGGATGATTGGCCTTAAGGAAGTAAAGGAAGAGATTCACAAAATCGTAGCCGATGCCGAGAGGGACAGCATGGCGGCGGCGAGGAACGCCTACCACATGTTCTTCCTTGGAAACCCGGGGTCAGGAAAGACCGTCGTCGCTAACATCGTTGCGAAGCTCTTCTGGGCGATGGAGCTTCGGACGAACCGCAAGGTTGTGGAGGCGACGATTCAGGACATCGTCAGCCAGTACAACGAAGGCGACACCCTGCAGAAGATGAAGGACAAGGTCAAGGAAGCGATGGGCGGCGTCCTTTTCATTGACGAGGCATACCTATTTGCCGAAAGCGAATGGGGCCGCAAGGCATTCCAGACGCTGTTGACCGAGATGGAGAACAACCGCAAAAACCTGACGGTGATCCTGGCCGGTTACGAGGAGCGCCTTCAGGCGCTCAAGGACGTCAATCCCGGCATTGACAGCCGCATCCCGATCAAACTGCACTTCGCCGATTACTCAAAAGAGGAGAAACTGGCCATCTTCAAGCTGCACCTTGAAAAGGAAAACCGCAATCGCGCCGTCAAGCTCTCCTTGGGGGATGGCACCGAAGAGAAGCTTCTTCGCGTGTTGGATGGATGCGAGGGGAACGGACGCGGCGTGCGCAATGTGCTTGAAAGGACGCTAAAGGACATCGGGGATGCAGAGGTAATCCTGCCAGAACACATTACAGATCCCCATCAAATCCATCCGGACAAGGCAGATGAAGTATTGAAGGCGATCGACCGCGACTTCATCGGCATGCAGCCGCTGAAAGACAGGCTTCGCGCCTATTTTAGGCGCGTGGAGTACACGATTGAACGGACTCGCAGGCTTGGTCTCACGAAGCGTTCTGGCGTTTCCTACCGCATCCGCTTCACCGGGCCGCCCGGCACGGGCAAGACGTCGATTGCGCGATACATGGGCAAATTTTTCCATGCGATGGGCATTACCGAAACAGACCAGTTCGTCGAGTGCGGGGCTACGAGCCTCAAGGGCGCCTACATAGGCCATGCCCAGAAGGCTGTGAACAACCTCTTCCACGACAACCGAGGCAAGGTGATTTTCATCGATGAAATCTACTCGCTCTACAATCCCGAGGCGCATCAGGACGATTCCTTCTCTCGCGAGGTGATCGATACGCTGGTGCGCTGCCTCACTGCGGTGGAGTACCAGAACACGGTAGTAATCGTAGCGGGTTACAAGGATCGCGTGGACAGGTTCATGGAGGCGAACCCAGGGTTGGCGAGCCGCATCCCCGAAGAAATCGAGTTCGTGAACTACACGGCCGATGATTGCGTAGCAATATTTCGAGCGGCGGCAAGGTCAAACTCCTATGTCGTAGAGGACGCATGCGACGACAAGCTCAAGGCGTATTTCAACATGTTGCTGCGGCAGAAGGATTTCGGCAACGCGAGGGACGTGAAGGCGTTTCTTGGTGCGGTGGAGAGCCGTCTTATAGATCGCCTTGTCGGCATTGATGCTGAAAAGCGCACTGATGACGACTATCGTAGCATTACCCCGGAGGACATTCCGGACATAAAAACATTGGTAAAGGATGATGACAAATGAGCGAGATCGGTAACACTGGGGATGTGTCGTTCAAGGCGATTGACGCGCTTATTGAGCGCACGCGTAGCCTTGAGGTCGCTGGAGACGAGGACAGCCATAAGCGCGTGGCGGCGACTGTGGCAAGACTTCGCCGTTCGGACGAGCTCATCGAAGCCCAGGGCAACAACCTCATGCAGATCACCCCGCTGCTTCGCGGCAGGGACGATTTTTCGAGAGAGCCAGAGCTTCAGTTCGTGAAAGGCATCCTCCCTGCAGAAGGCGTAGACAGCGGGAAAAATGCGCTAATGGCTTTCGCGGAAGAGCTCGAGCGTGTTCGCGTAGGGCAGGGAGGGGAAGTCGAGCCGGAACCAGACATGGAAGGGCTTGGGTTCAATGAAATCGATCGCGTCATCGCGGCGCGCGATCGTCTGACCGACGAGTACAGCCTGCTTATCACGGCCATCTCACGTAAGCTCATAGGCAAGGCGGAATTCACGAAAATCCTGGACCTCGACGAAAAGTCGTCCCTTGGCGACATCATCGCCCGGGCGGTTCAGCCGCCGATTCCACCGGCGCCAGAACCGGTTCCGCCGCCGCCAGAGCCGCCAACCGGCTTAAAAAATCAACAGAAATCAACCGGGGTTGATTCATCCGGGTTGCCCCCTGAGCCCCAGCCAGTCGCACCGCCACGGGGAAAACCGGAGGGGAGTTCTCTCGAACAAAAGCCCCAGGATCATTCCTCCGAGCCGCAGACGGAGTCGGGAGGGCAGGCTAATTCCCTGCGGGACGACCAAGTGCATGCCGTGCCAGAAAGTGTCGCCAGTCAAGGCAAACAGGCGGATGTCGTGTTTGTGATTGATGCAAGCGGTTCCATGCGCGAATGCTTTGACCAACTCCGTGCGCACCTGCGCACTTTCGTGGAGCCGTTCCGCGAAGAAGGCTTTGACTCCCTTCGCCTAGGGTTGTTCGCCTATAGCGCGAACATTGACTACACAACCAATGTCTGCATCTACCGCAATCTTGTCATTGGCGGATCCGGGGCATCCGCCATGAGGGCGTTGTACGGTGCAGAACCGCCGGACGCGGGTCTGTTTTTCACGAGATCGGGTGGAGGGGCCGTGGACGTGGAGACATTCTGCCGTAGGCTCAATGACATCCGCTGCAAGGGGGACGAGGACACTCCGTTCGCTCTTGATTGCGCTGCGGACTTTCCGTTTGGTCCGCTCCGTTCTACGCGTCGCGTCATCGTCCTCTTTACTGACGAGAAACTTGAAGACGGAGTCCTCAAGCAGGCCTCGATAGGCGAGAACATGTCTTTGTTCGACAAGGTGATGAAAAAACTCGTCAAGCGCCACATAACGCTTTACGCCTTTGCGCCTCAGAGTCCGGTCACCGTGGCGATGTCGGATTATTCTCGTGTGTTTTTTGCCGAGGTCCCGGAGTTCCGCCCAGGAAACACGGATGTGTGGACGAACCTAGATTTTGAGCGTGTGCTTCAAATGATGGGCAAGAAAATCTCGTCGTCCTTGACGGGCGGGGAAGAGGATTCGTCGGATAGAGCCGTGTTCGGCCAGGACAAATGGACAGACGATCGTTGGGAGTGAGAGTTCGGAAGGCGATTGGCAACTTAAGGCGATGCACATGAGAAATGCAGATATTGTCTTTGTGATTGATGCGAGTTCCGGCATGCGGCCGATCTTCGATAGTCTCAAGGAGCATTTGCGGGAATTGCTCCAGCCGTTCCGAGATGAGGGGGATTATTGGTCTCTGCGGCTCGCACTTCTCGAGCGAGTAATGGAAAAGATTGTTAAGCACCATATCGCCCTCTATCTTTTTGCTCCTAATAGTGCCGCGACCGATATGATATCAGATTTCGCGTGCACTCGGGTGATTACTCCAGATCAAGTCGACGGTGTGGAATCTGACTACGGGTTGAATCGATTCTTCAAAAGGGTCAATTGTTGGGAAATTGCGCATCGTATCAGTTGTTATGAGGATGCTTGGACGCCTTGGGATCTGGATGAGTGGGAGCGGAAACAAGGCGCCTACGAGAAGGCTATTTTGGGCCAGGACAAATGGACGGATGATTGTTGGGCGTAGATTTCCTCAGGAATTTACTGAGAGTAACAAAAGAAAGGGAAAACGAAAATGGCAGAAGAAAAAAGAGCAGATGCGCTATTCGCGATCAATGCCAGCGACAGCATGAAACCGAGCTGCGACAAACTGCGCAGCAGCTTGAAGAGATTCATCCAGCCGTTTCGCGAGGAGGTGTAGTCATGGCTACCCTTTTTGAGAAAGGCCAATTCGTCGAGGGGTCCTTTCAGGGGCGTCCCTACAGTTTCCTGACCTTGAGCGATGCAGAGGAGGGGGCCGGTTCGGTCTATGGATTAGCCATGGATCTCATCGCGAAGCGAAAAGTGTTTTTGAAGAAGTTCGTGGATCCGAGTCCTCGCGCCGAATGGTTCGCGCCGTTCGTCGAGTACCATCGCAAACTCCGGGATCGGATCAATGCTTCCGGCGCGGCGAAACAGCTGATTGTCAATATGGACTTCTTCCTGAACGAGAACGACCGCAACCGATTCTGGCAGGTCATTGAATATGTGGACAACAGCCGGAACCTGAAGAGCTTCCTCGTGTCCGGCGGTACTACATGGGAACAACGAGTTAAGATCGCGAAAATTCTTATGTTGGCAGTGAAGGCTTTGCATGAGGAAGTCCGGTTGGTTCACTCGGACCTGAAACCGCGCAATATACTATTGATTCCCGACAAGGATGATTTTCGCCTCAAATTAATCGAGTTCGAGCGCCCTGTATTCCTCGACGGCGAGGATCCTCCGTGGGCGGCAACAGAAGGATATTTCGGTACACCTGGTTATTTTTCGCCCGAGCATGTCAGGCATCAGCGCCCGACGGACAAATCGGATGTGTTCACGGCCGGCATCATCCTTTACCAGCTTCTGTGCGACCTGAGAGACAAGAATGGGCATCCTTTCGCGTACGAGACGATTTCCTCCGACTATAACGGGAATGCAGTGCCGGAGCCAAAGCCTTGGGGGAGTTTTGGGAGTACGGAAAAGGATGTGGCAGTTGCGCATATTCTGCGATTGATGCTTGATCCCGATCCTTCAAAACGTCCATCCGCATCTGAAGTCCACATGGTATTGTCGTAATTAATTAGAGTTTAAAGAAAGGAAAAAAGAAGATGGCAGAAGAAGAGAAAAGAGCAGATGTTGTGTTCGTGATCGACGCGAGCAACAGCATGAAACCGTGTTTCGACAAACTGAGGGCCTGCCTCAAGAGCTTCATCCAGCCGTTCCGCGAGGCGGGTTTCGACTCCCTGCGGCTCGGATTGCTGGCGTATAACGCAGGTCCCGACAACGGGCATTGGGTTTTCCGTAATGTGTGCGTCAACGGCGACAGGCCCGAGAACATGCAGCTGTTGTACAGCGATGACGAGGACGCGAAGGAGGCGCTCTTCACGCGTTCCGGAGATGGGTTCGTGGATGTTGACGGGTTCTGTCGGGTGCTTGACGGCATCACCTGTTGCGCGGACGAGAACTCGCCGCTGGCCCTTGACTGTGCGGCGGATTTCCCGTTTGAGCCGTTGGGTACGACGCGGCGCGTCATCGTGATGTTTACTGACGAGAAGTTTGAGACGGGCGTCCTCAAGAACGAGCCGATTGGCCGGAACTGCAATGTCTTTGCGCGCGTGATGGAGAAAATCCAGAAACGCCACATTCGGTTCTACCTTTTCGCACCGCGCTGTGAAGCCACTGTCATGATGTCGGATTATCCCCGCGTGTACTTAACGGAGGTCCCAGCGTTTGACGGCGAGACGGGAAGTGTCGATACGTGGAACCACATTGATTTTAAAAAGGCGTTGGAGGGAATCGGGCGAAAGGTTTCCGACTCTGTTCTCCAGGTCGTTGACGAAGGTCCCTTCGATAAGGCCGTTTACGGGCAGGATAAATGGCCACTTTCGGCCTGGGGTGCAACTGAATCCGGCGGAGGCGTGATTGACATCACCCATGTAAAGGAGGGATGTGCGCTCGACATGTCCGAGCCATTGACGTGGATCAACGCCAAGTTGCATTGGCATACGCCGATAGATTTGGATCTGCATGCTTTTGTGAGGCGTAGGAGCGGAGACGTGTTACACGTCTATTACTCGGACAAGAATCACCGATGGATCAACCTCGATAAGGATGCCGGCGTCGGAAACAAACTTGACACCCCTGAAGGTAACGACGAGAATATCAGATGTGACAGGGTGGGACTGCAAAGCGAGGTAGAGCGAATATTGTTTGCCACTAAGATATATAACGAGGAGGGGTGTTTCTCGGATTATCATGGAAGCGTCGAAGTGACTACGAGCAATCGCCGTCAGCAAATGATTCGCGTGAACATGGAGTCGTATGAGAATAAGACATGGTGTGTCATCGCGATGCTGGACAACAGCGATCCACGTGCGCCGAGAGTCTATCCGATCAACCAGGTGATGGCCGACGATCCGGACGTGAACGACCCGATATGGCAGAATGTCGGGCGCAATTGAGCATTTGCAGAAAGGAACTATCGACATGGCAGTAAATCCAATCAGCGCGATTTGGGATGAGGGTGATGTCTTTGAGGGGACGTATGATGGTCACGCATACCGTTTTCAGACGATGCGAGATGGGGAGGAGGGGGCTGGATCAATATATGGCCCGGCAATGGATCTTGTCGCAAACAGAAAGGTGTTCCTAAAGAAGTACATCGATCCTGCGCCGAGAACCGAATGGCTACCCCAATTCATCGACTATCATCGAAAATTGCGCGACAGGATTGCCGCTTCCAATGCCGCCCAGCAGTTAGTCGTCAGCATGGATTTCTTCCAGGACGAGCGGAATCGCTTCTGGCAGGTCATCGAATTCGTGGATAACAGCCGAGACCTCAAGAGCTACCTGCAATCGAGTGATACCAGATGGGAACAGCGCGTCAAGTTCGCAAGGGTGTTCATGTTCGCGATGAGGGCGCTACACGAAGACCTCAAGCTCGTTCACGGCGACCTGAAACCTGCCAACTTGCTCTTGATCCCGCAAGGAGACAATTTTCGCATCAAGCTCATAGACTTTGACCGCCCTGTTTTCCTCGACGAGCGTGAAATTCCCTGGGCGGCCACCGATGGTTATCTGGGTTCGCCGGGCTATTTCTCCCCGGAACATCTCAAGCGTCAGCGCCCGACGGACAAGTCGGACGTCTTTACCTGCGGCATCATCCTCTATCAACTCCTGTGTCGGCAGGGGCATCCGTTCTCCGGTGAGACAATTCCCGCCGACTATAACGGGCAGGCCGTGCCGGAACCGGAATTCTGGGGGAGTTTCGGAACCCCGGAACAAGATTCCGAGATCGCCCGGATCCTGCGCGCGACGCTCGATCCCGATCCGGCGAGACGTCCAACTTCGGCGGAGGTACACCAGGCGCTTATCGCGCAACCGATTCCCGTCGGCATTTCGGGAACCACTGGGGAGGGTGACCCGCCCCCTTTTGTCATTCCGCCTCAGTTGCAGGAGGAGAGTCAACGCGGGGCGGCAGACATCGTGTTTCTTCTCGACTCAACCGGGTCGATGGGGCCGTGCATCAAAGCGCTGAAAGAGCACATTCATTCATTCATTCACTCTTTGGTTACGGGAAGTTCTGAGGCGAAAGTGGCTCCGGTTCCCGATTGGCGTGCGCGGGTGGTGGGGTATCGGAATTTCGCCGACTGCAACGCCAGCAATAATGCGGAGCGTTGGTATCGAAAGCTTGGCGGCGGTGGCTGGCTACTCAACAATCCATTTACGCGCGATGAGGCGGAGCTTCACCGCCAGCTTGATTCGCTCAAGGCGTTTGGAGGAGGTTCGGGGGCGCAAGAATCGCTTCTGGACGCCCTGATGCTGGTTCTGAAGTCTGGTTTCGTTTCAAGGACACAGTCCGCCGCAGGCGACGCTCTGTCGCCATATCGTTGGCGCACGAATGGCGTTGGGCGCGTGGTAATCGTATTCACGGATGCCGGATACATCCCTGAAATGCAGTATGACTTTTCACGGACGCGATTCGAGGAGAAGGAGGTCTATCCGTTTGATCTTGTCGGCGGCGGTCTCGACGAGTTGCAGAATGAAATCGACGCGGGGATTTTCAAGCTCTACGTGTTTGCCCCCGTCATCAAAGACTACACAGAACTTGGAGACATTCCAAAAGTGATAATCATGTCGAGTGGAGACGAAGGAGGCGGATTCATGAAAACCATTGAAAATGAAAGTGGGTTCACTCGCCTTATTGAATACATCGTGAAGGGCGTGAGCATCTCTTCAAGCGAATTTCGTGAAATGCCAATGGAGTGACGTCATGAGCTGGATATGTCCTAATCCCGAATGCAGTTTTGAGAATTCTGATGACGTGATCGTTTGCCCTTGCGACGGCACTTACCGTCGTACCAGATTGGTACTCTCTACTCCGGAAGGCGGCTCGTGGCGTACCGCCATTACCATGGATGTCACAAGGCGTGCGTATGGGCGGCTCTATCCCGGCGTTGAGCATCAGTATGTCCCGCACAACGAAGGTGCACACCCGTTTTCCGTAGTAAAGGCGGCGAATGGCGCTTGGCAGCTCGTTGCCAATGCTTCGTGCCCCATCCGCACCGTGTTGAACACGGTGCCTTGCGAAGGTGGGCGTGCCTATCCCCTCAAGCCCGGCGACGAGATTGCCATCGCGCCGGCGTCAAATCCGGCCAGCCTTTATGCGCCGCTTAGAGTTTCATTCGTCCCCGTCGAATAAAAGGAGTGCTAAATGAATCGAGCTGAATTGAGGTCTCGCTGGGACCGATACTCCCGCAATTTCGTGCCTGAAAAGCCAAGCGGATTCTCTCCGGAGGAGTACGTTCTGGACTCAGAGGCTGTCGCCCATCAGGCAGAACTGGAAACGCAGCTTGCTCCCGACGACTGTCTTGTTCGTCTTGGCTTTCACTGCGGGGGCGATGACCGCGGCATGGGGACGCTGGAACGCCCGCGCGGGAAACTGAAAGAGCTAACTCGTTTTTTGCAGGGCAAGGACATCCCGATGGCCTTCAAATACAAACTGGGCAGCGGGGCGGATCTGCATGTCGTTCGTGAAGCCTCCGCAATCGCCGACCGCGACATCTGGTTCATCGGCGACGTCCACGGGGATATGCTGGCGCTTCGCGCCGCGCGTGCATTCATCAACAGCAACTCGACCCGGCGCCCCGTCTATGTTTTTCTTGGCGACCTTTTTGACCGCAACCCTTTTGGATTGAACGTGTTGATGGAGGTCGTTGAGATGCTGAGGGATGAACCGGAGTCGGTGTTTCTTCTCGCCGGGAACCACGACGACGGCCTCGACTGTTCCAACGGGCGGTTCTTCTCCCGGATCCAGCCACATCAGTTCGCAGACGAGCTGAATGAGCTGGAAGACGACGACGTGGCGGAATTCGTGAAGGCGTTCATACGCATCGTGAAGACGCTTCCGGTCGGGCTTCTTCTTCCCAACGGATTGCTTGCGATACACGGAGGCGTCCCTTCCCGTCCTGAGCGGAGCGTGAAGAACATCTGGGAAGGACGGGATGTGAGTGGAATCTTCCGGTACATCCATGAAAGACGTTCCGAATTCCTCGTCAATCGCATCCAGAAAGATGCCCTGACCGGGTCGAAGATGTCACCCGAATACAGTTGGCTCGAATTGGTCAATTTCAGCGAAGCCGTGGAGAAGGCGTACGAAGTTCCCGTCAAGTCGGTTGTGAGGGGCCATGACCATTGCGACCTCTGCAGGCATGAGTGGGGGCGGTCTGATTTTAAGGGCAATGACAATTGTCCGCCAGCAAAGGCGGCGCGCGTTCGCGATGCGCTCACGATGACCTCTATGGTCATGATGGACAGTGTGGAAAAGACGCTATCCGGATTTTTGCACAAGAAGTTCTCCTATCCGACCATTGCCAGATATGACGCGGATGGTACGGTGCCGCAGGTGTTTACGCTGATGTTTGCAGATGACCAGGCTGCAGGATATGTCGCCGCCGCCAAGAGAGTGTGCGACATCGAACATGCGCGGGCGCTAGAAAGGCGAAGGCCAAAAATCGAACGGGAATTGAAGCAGGCAGAAGCCGAATGTGAGAAGATGACTCTGGCGATTCGGTCGCAGGTGACTGAATTGGAGGCAGACAAAACGAAACAGGTCGAAGCCGTTAAAACGCAGAAGGCGTGGGACGAAAAGGTCAACGTGCTGAAAGCGGAAAAGGAGAAGCACGACCGGGGGGGGGCAGAGCTCGAGAAAGGCGCTGAGAAGTTGCAGACGGAACTTGCGCGGCGTGAGCGCGAGAAGAATGAGCCGACACGGGATGTTGCCGCCAAGCGAAAAGACGGAGCCGCCCAGAAGAAAGATTTCGAACCGACAGTTTCGGAAGCTTTTGAGGCTGTTGAGCGTAGAAAAGCCGCAGAGCAGGAGAATGCAAGTACACCGCCAGATAAAGGAGAGTATGACGAGTGGGACGGGGACTTCGTTGACAATTTACTCAAAGTGACGAGGAAGTTCTTGAATTGGCTCTTGCGAAGTAGCGATGAGGGATTGCGGAAGAAACAGCAGGAGCTCGCGGCGGACATCGCAGACGAGAAGGCAGAATGTGCCCGATTGGAAAAAGAGATCGAGAAGGCCGAGGCGAGTTTGTCGAAGGCGAGCCAGGCTGTTGCGGACTGGCAAAAGCGTCTCGATGGTCGGCAATCCCAGATTGACGACAGCAATAGGCGTCTTAGCGAGCAGCGCGCACATGTGGAAAAATGCAAGGCAGAAGTTGAACGATGCCAGAAGGCCACTGAATTCTTGAAAGGAGTAGGAAAATGAGCATGAACATGCTTCAGCGTGAACCGCGAGATCGGATATTCCGTTCATTTGACGAGGCAAACTACTTTTACAGGGATCGACTTGTCCGCCGCATTCAGGATGAATTGGGCAAAGCCGCGCAAAATGGTGATGAAAAAGCCGAAGTCGACCTGTACAAAAGTCTGTACGACGCAATTGCGGTCGAGCTTCCGGAAAAAGACCAACATTCGTTTTTTGACGAGTGCTTTCGGCCGTTGAAGGATGTCCTGGATTCCAAAGACGGGCGCGGACATGCCGCACAGGTGCTTGGAGATCACTGTTTTAAGATGCACTGGGAAGGCGCAGAGGAGCTCTACCGCGAGGCGCTTGTGCTTGGGACGGAGGATGTGCTCGACAACAATGCAGTGCTTGCGAGTTATCCGGCACTGATATATCATTGGCTAGATATTCAGATCAATGGAGCGCCTCCAAGTGATCGGGTCAGGGCGTTCGTTGCGGACCATGTGATTGAACTTCTTGAGCACGAGTTTCAGAATGTGGAGGGGGGATATGCATCGGTCGGGCCCCAAGACAAGAAACTTGTGGACGAAGCCGTCGCCGAATGGCGCGCCGCCGCAGAGTCGACACTTCCGGCGCGCCTGTTGTCCCGTGCGCGGATGTTGGCCCTTTGCCAATGGATCGCGGTCAATCAGAAGCAGAGTCTTGATCTGCACAGGGCGCTGTTGATGGCGACTCCGCATTCCGAATGCGCGGTGCCATTCCTGCTCTATGCGAATCGCGTTGCAGAAGATGAAAGATGCGGCGTGTTGCGGAAATGGCTTCCCGTACTTCTGGGATGTTCGTCCGACGACTGGGATGTTTGGGTCGGAACACGCGATGCGGCACGTCTTGGCGCGCTTGTTTTGGATGCCTGCGGCAGATGAAAGAGATCGCCCCCTATACACGTGATTTCGTTTTCGTCTGCCCAGACGATAACTGTGGATACCGGGTAAACGGTGAGACCGCACCGGATAGGTGTCCGGCTTGCGGGACGCGTAACCCGGTGATGGCGCCTGGGAGCCGTGGACCTCTAGACGAGTTTCTCCGAAGTGACTTTGTCGAGGTGCCGGGCGCTGATTGCATTATGGCGACGATTCCAGTTCCGCAGATCGTCTGGCGCCTGGTCATGGGGCACTTGGAAACCCCATTTCTTGGAGATTATCTCCCCGTGGTTTCCGTGAGCTGGAAAGACTGCGTTGAATTCTTGTCCCGCTTGAACACGCTCCCGGAGGCGACAGCGACGGGATTGTCCTTCCGCCTGCCGACCGCTGCCGAGTGGAAGTCGGTCGCAAAGCGGGGACGGCGCAAGTTTGAGGAACTGGCCTGGTACTGGGACAACAGTGGATCCGTTCCGCATCCGGTCAGGGAAAAGACTTCGATTCGGCCCGGCTTTTACGATTTGTTCGGGAACGTGTGGGAATGGTGTTCCGACGGTGATGAGACCGGGAATGTGTGCCTTGGCGGGTGCTGGTGCTGCGACGAGGCGGGATGCATGGAAGAGGAACGCTGGCCGGCGGATACAAGGTGTAGTTTCATCGGCTTTCGCCTTTGCGCGGAGAGGAATGCATGACAGAGCCACCTAGCAGAATACAGGGGGGCGTCTTTATCTGGACATGCGCCCTGTTCGCCGTGTCGAGTGCCATCGCAGTCGTTTTCCGGTCATACGAAGGGTTCTGGGAGTTCTTTGCGACATGCCTTCTGGCGGCCGGAATCGCCTGCTCGGCCTATTACCTGGTGAAGATGTTGATTTGCAAACGGGCTGGGTCCCTAGACGGTGAGAGGGGGCCATTGGTCGGTTTGGTGAGCATGGGGGTGTCGGTGTTCGTAATCGGCTATTACACGCAGCTGAGGGCACATCCAGATCAACCTCCCTACGTCTGGGCCCTCTTTGCATGGGGCATCGGCGCTCTTGCCATGACGGTGCTACTCCTGTTGGTAGGTCGCGGATTGAACCTATACGATCATGGATTGCGCAGAGAAGGCGTCCTTGCCGAATGGAACGGCATGACCGACCAGGCGCAGACCGCGGTTCTCGTCATGGAAGCGGTCCCGGCGCTCGTTGCGATAGTCGCCGTTTGCGACGTCCTTGCCTACGGAATGAGTTTGAAGGTGTGGATGATCGTCGGCAATCTATTTTTTATGACAGGATTGATGCTGTCGCTTTTTGCCTGGTGTCGACGGGTGATCCTGGATGCCGCCGTCCTGAAATTGTCAGAAAAAGCGATTGGACGGTATGTCCCCCGTACGCCATGCGCGATCTGGCGGAATTCCCTTACGTTGCAGGAGTTTTTCGCGGCACTTACGGCAAGTGGCGTCGTGGCTGCGATTTTTGTATTCTGTCCACGGCTTCTGCGAGATCCCGTTTCGTATCTGTCGTTCACGTCGGCCGGCGTATTCGTGGGATTTTCGGTCCTTATCCTCATTTGGCATTTTGACCGCAGCCATCTTGCCGACCTCCTTTGCGGGCAATGGAGGAAGGAAAAGATCCTTTTATTGCAGACGGGGCACGAGGAGTCTGTCAAACGCCATCGGGCGGCCGTCAGGGAGCGTGTCCTTGATTCCTTCCGTGCGAATGCAGGCGCGAATTGGGACGACATGACGGTCATCAAGGGAGTAGCGGAACGCGTCAGGAAGTTTCTGAACCTGAAGTTCTGCGAAGACGGGAGGATGAAATACGTTTCCCGGTGTGCGTTTCCAGACAGGATCGAAGTTCTTCTGCAGGTCGTCGGAGAGTTGTTCGACAGCGGTTTCTGCACGCTTCCAGAAGCCGGGGGCTCGGAAATCTATGAAAGAATGACGAACGAACTGCTTTTCGCGAAGTCTTCGGAGATGGAGGCGGGACGCACGGACGGCGACTTGTCGGCAATCGAGGCCGACGCGAAGACTTGTTTCGATGAGCTGTCTGCGGAGATTGCCAGGTCCGGTATCCGGCCGAGATGCCGTCTGAGCCTCGATTTCAGGGAAGGATCGCGCATTTGCGGGTTCGAGGTCGAGATGGACGAGAGCGGAGCGGCCACCATCTCCGATGCGCGGGCGAAAGGAGGCGCTGTCTTGCGAAAATGCACCGAGGACGATTTGGGCAAAGTATTGGAACTTGAACTGGCCTCCTTGTGAACGTCCGCCGCATCTCGTCGTCCGCGATTGTGAAAGGGAAGAATGAACCGACTCAAGACCAAGATCAAGTCATGGCACAGGAACGCGCGCGTATTGTTCGGCGATGTCTCCTACAGGCGCAACCTGAAGATGTTCGCGTGGGTGTTGGGCATATTCCTGGTCGCTTTCGTCGTGTTGTGGTACCTTGGCGTGGGGATTCGGGCCGAGGTCTACAAGCAAGGGGCGGGCGACGGCCACACGCTTACATTCCACGAATACCTGTTCTCCGTTCTCGGCGCGATTGACGCCGATCCCGGAACAGAACGCGTCTCCGCCATGTATGCGGCATTCGTCCGCCTGTCCGGGGCGATTCTCATCGGCGGGGTGTTGACGTCGTTCCTCTGCTCGCTGTTGGAGCGTTTCTCTGACATGACACTCAGGGGCAAGCTCGTGCCGACGCTTTCCGACCACACGATCATCGTTGGCTATGCGCCGCTGACGGACGACATCGTCCGCACGGTGCTTTCGGACGACAGGTCCGACCTGTTCGCCAATTGGTTCCCGTACCACCGCGCACGCGGCGGCGGCCGTAACGGTGGGAAGGTGCTGCTTTACACCTCGGGCGACGTTCGGAGCATCCGCGACTCGCTTAATTCGGTCCTGAACAAGGGCATGAGCAAGCGGGTGGTGTATGCGTTCGGGAGCATGGACATGTCGGATCCGAAGATGGCCAGGGAAATCTGCGAGAGACTGAACATACTCAAAGCCCGAAGCGTCATCATCCTCGGCGACGCATGCGATCCCGTGAGGGGGGATCTGAAAAACCTCGCCTTTGCGGCCGTCGCCGGCGGATATGTCCGGCGCAAGCGGATCAAGGCGTACAGGCGAAAAGTCAGGCGTCTCGGCGAGGTCGAGAAGAGGTTGCTGCGGTATCGCTCGGATGAGATTCCCATGCCGTTCTACGTTCAGATGGACGACGTGTCGACGTTCGACCTCATGAAGCACATGGAATACAAGATCGGGAGCCGGAAGAACAGGAACGAGATCTGCCTTGACGCCGTGGGCGCATACATCCGCCCGTTCAGCTACTACGAGGGATGGGCGCGTGCAATCTGGGGGGCGCCTTACGCGATGGCGCCGCATTACTACCCGCTTGACTTCCGTCCAATGGACAAGAAGTCTTATGTTCATCTCGTGGTGGCGGGGTTGAGCAAGGCCGGGGAGGCATTGGTAATAGAGGCCCTGCGCATCTGCCACTATCCGCACGGAGGCACCACGCGCATCACGATCGTGGACGCCGACCCGCGCGTCGAGGAGGATTTCCACGTGCACCACCGCGAGGTGTTCGGCCTCTCCGACGTCAAGATCGAGTTCAAAATCGGCAGACTGCAGTCAGAGTCCGTTCAGGAGTTCATCGCGTCCGAAGCCCGTAACCGCGACTGCCTTCTCACGGTGGCGATTTGCTTGCGGAACATCGAGCAGGCGATCTTGGAGGGCCTCTGCCTTCCGCGCGATGTATTCTACGGATTTGACGGGCAGGAAGGGGTGGCCGAATGCGAGCGCGTCGCAAAGAGGCTTGAATATCCCCGGTATCCGCCGCGGGTTCTGGTCTACCAGGAACACGTGAACGGCAGGCCGGAGCAGGGCGACTCGGCTCTTCCCGTTCGGTACAGGTGGCTGCGTCCCTTCGGGATGCAGGAGGAGGGCGTGCAAACCCGGTGCATGCGGAGCTTTGCAAGCATGTACCTGAACGCCGTCTTCTTCTGGCCGATAGACGCAGACGGTGCCTCGTTCCTTGACTTGTTTCCTGAAGAGGCGAAGTTAGCGGGACGCTATCCAGACGTGCGGGAAGCCGTCGAGGCATTCCGGGGGAAATGGCGGGACCCTCTCTCCCGGAACAAGCCGTCGGAGATTCCCGTGGAAGAGCGCTACCGGTTGCTGACGCTCGTCATGTCAAAGGACGATTCCCTTCTGGATGCGTTCAAGAAATACGCATTCAGGCGGTTCGTCCTGATGGAACCGGTGAAGGAGTGGAGTAACGTATACGTCCCGGATTCGTACGGGACGATCCTGCGCTCGATCGGCTTGGAGGCCCGGCGCCAAAAGGGGTTTGACGATTCGTCCGCGCGCGACTTCCTCGACCTGCTCAAGAAGAACGAAGCGCGTTTTGAGGAAGGGCTGAAGAACATGCCGCTCGAACGGTCACTCGAAGAGGTGGAGCATGCCCGGTGGATGGCGGATCGCGCGCTGATGGGATACCGTCCCAACAAGCCGGAGGAGGGCGAGAAGCGAGATGACGGATACCGCTACCACAACGCGATGCGGACGTATGCGGAGCTGTCCGAGGCCGACAGGAACAAGGACGCCCTGGTGATCCGCTTCATGCCGATGTTTCTCGCGCTTGAGGGGTTCGCCATAGAGGGAAGAACGACCACATGACTGGCATGAATGACCTGTTGTTCCACAGGCTGTTCTTTATAACAATTTTTTTTGAAGATTCCCCCTTGCGCGCGGGGCGGGGAAGTGATATACTATCCGCCGTTTTCCGATAAGGGCCTGTAGCTCAACTGGATAGAGCATCAGACTACGAATCTGAGGGTTGTAGGTTCGACTCCTGTCAGGCCCGCCATTCGGAGGACGCCAGATTGCGGGGTGGAGCAGCCTGGTAGCTCGTCAGGCTCATAACCTGAAGGTCGTTGGTTCAAATCCAGCCCCCGCTACCAATTTACAATATGGCAAAAGACGACGATAAAGCGATAGAGGTCACGGGAACCGTCACAAAGGTTCTCCCGGCGACCATGTACAAGGTCCAGCTGGACAACGGGCACGAAGTGCTCGCCCACATCTCTGGAAAGATGCGGAAGTTTTTCATTAAAATCGCGATTGGCGACAAGGTGACGGTTGAAATCTCGCCGTACGACCTTGGCAAGGGGCGTATCACCTACCGCCACAAGGAACCGCCGCGCCCGCAGGCCTGAGGAGGCCATGGCCCGGCATCTTCTTTCCCTGCACGACGTTTCGCTTGCATTTGGAGGGGACCCCGTTTTGGACGGGGTCTCTTTGAATGTGGAAAGCGGCGTGCGCGCGTGCGTGACCGGACGCAATGGCGAGGGGAAGTCCACGCTGCTGAAGGTCATCGCCGGACGGATCGAGCCGGATACGGGCGAAATCATCCGCGCACCGGGTCTTAAGGTGGCCTTTCTTGAACAGGAAGTCCCCTCGGACCGCCCCGGTACCGTGAAGGAAATCGCCCAGTCGGACCGTTTCATCTCGCAGATGGGGCTTGACCCCGCCGCCGTGTTCAATTCGCTTTCGGGCGGCATGCGCCGCCGCGTGCTGCTTGCGCGTGTGCTGGCCGATGAGCCAGACCTTGTACTTCTTGACGAGCCGACGAACCATCTGGATGTTGCGTCGATCGAATGGCTGGAGGCGTTTATTCGCCGCCAGACCGAGACGGCGTTCCTCTTCGTCACGCACGACCGTGCGTTCCTGAAGTCGGTCGCGACCTACGTCTACGACCTTGACCGCGGTACGCTCGCCGGCTGGAACTGCGACTACCGCACTTTCCTCCAGCGGAAGGCCGACCTGCAGGCGGACGAGGCGGCCCTTTGGGCGAAGAAGGCGAAGAAGCTGGCGCAGGAGGAGGCGTGGATTCGCCAGGGCGTGAAGGCTCGCCGCACACGCAACCAAGGGCGCGTGGAGGCGCTGCGCCAGCTGCGTCTCGAGTTTGCAAACCGACGCACGGCGCTAGGTACTACGACGTTGCGGGTGGACACCGCCGCCGCGTCCGGCGACCGCGTGATCAAGATTGAGAACCTTTGTTTCGCATACGATGCGGAGCGTCCAATCGTGAAGGATTTCACGGCGGATGTCCTGAAGGGCGAGCGCATCGGCGTGGTGGGCGAGAACGGCACGGGGAAAACCACTCTCCTGAAACTGCTCACGGGCGCGCTCGCGCCCACATCCGGTGCGGTGACGATCGGCACGCGCGTGGAGATGGCGTTCTTCGACCAGCTGCACGCCCAACTTGACCCCGAGTCTACCGTGAAGGAGGTCGTGGCGCGCGACCGCGATACGGTCGTGGTGGGCGGCGTGCAGAAGCATGTGTTCGCATACCTCGCGGACTTCCTCTTCACGCCCGAACGCGCACGCACGCCCGTGAAGGCGCTTTCGGGAGGCGAGAAGGCACGACTGTTGCTCGCGCGCCTTTTCTTGAAGCCATCGAATCTGCTAGTGATGGACGAACCCACGAATGATCTGGACGTAGAGACGCTGGAGTTGCAGGAGGAGCAGCTGCTCAACTACAAGGGCACATTGCTCGTCGTGTCGCACGATCGCACGTTCCTAGACAATGTGACTACGAGTTGCTACGTGCTCGCGGGGGACGGCGTGGTGCGTCCGTGCGCCGGCGGTTACGCCGAGGCAGCGCGGCTGCTGAAGCAAGTGAAGGAGGCTCGCGGCGGCCCGCTCGGCGAGCGGGCCCTACCAGTGGCCGCTCCCGTGGTAGGGTCGCCTCGCCGAGGCGACCGTCCGGGCAAGCTCACCTACAAGGAACAGCGGGAACTGGAGGCGTTGCCGGCGAAGGTCGAGGCGTTGGAGGCGGAGATCGCGGAGATTGAATCCGCGCTTGGCGATCCTGCGCTTTACGCGAAAGACCCTGCGCGTGTGGCGGCGCTGACGGCGCGGCTAGGCCCCGCGAAAGAGGAACTGGACGCTGTCGAGACGCGCTGGCTGGAGCTTTCCATGCGGTGATTGGTGATGCGCATGTGGAAGAGAATTTTGTGTTTGGCATTGGTCGCGGCAAGCGCGACTCTTCTGGCGGCGGAGTTGCCGCGTCTGCTCGCGTTCGGCAGCAGCGACTCATGTGAATGGTGCAAACTTCTTGAACGCCGCGTGTTCTCTAGCGGCGCGTGGCATAACTGGGCGACAGGACATGTCGAGTTCGTGCGCGTGGACCTGCCGCGCGGCGACGACGTACTTGCGCCGGAGGAGCGTGCGCGCAACAATGCATTGGCAGATCGTCTGGACGTGAAGGGCATCCCGACGTTCGTCCTGCTCGCGCCGGACAGTGAACTGGAGCTCGGCCGCGTGAAGGTGCCGGATTCCGCGCGCGGACTTGGGCGCGACATGACGCCCGAAGCCTTCATCGCGGCGTTGGAGGAGGAGTTGGGCCGCGACAAGCGCGGTCCCTCCCGTAGGAAGCGTCCTTCGCTATGGCGCGTCTACCGCTTCATCCCTGTCGTGCTGCTGCTGGGGTTTGCGGCATGGCTGCTCGTCGACAAGTCGAAGCTACCGCTTGCGTTGCGCGGACTCAACAAGATGCTTGGCACCCGCATGACCGTTGCCTCCACTTCCATTGCCGCCGTGCCGCCATGGAAACGCCTACTGGCGTTCGTTCTGGTTGTCGTCGCATTCCTCATCGTTGTGTTATGAAAGACGGCAGTTTTCACAGATTGGATTCTCCTACGGCATCGGCCATAAATTTATGGTAAAATATCCCCGCACATGAAAGAGAACATTTTGCTGATCTTGAACGTACTCGTCACCGTCGCCGGCGGGTTGGGCGTGTTTTTGCTTGGAATGAAACATCTGTCCGAAGGTCTGCAGGCCGTCAGCGGACAGGGACTGCGGAAGTTCATGTCGCTTGCCACCACGCACCGGATCAACGGCGTGGGAACGGGCATCGTGTCCACCGTGCTCGTACAGTCGTCGTCGATCATCACCGTGATGCTCGTCGGGTTCGTCTCGACGGCGCTCATGACGCTTCCGCAGGCGTTCGCGGTCCTTATTGGTGCGAACATCGGCACCACGGCGACGATCTGGATCATCGCGTATGCGCCGAACCCGCAATTGCTCGGCTTCATCGGCATCGGCCTGGGAGGAGTCCTGTACTTCTTCCTGCGCGGCGAGCGGATTCACAACCTCGGCCTCACAGCCATCGGGCTCGGCCTCGTGTTCCTCGGTCTCTACATCATGTCCGAGGGCGTCTCGCCGATCCGCGCGGACCCCGACTTCGCGGCGGTCTTCACGCGCCTCTCCGCCGACACCGTCGCCGGCGTGTTCGCGGTGGCGCTTTTCGCGACGCTCTTCACGGCCGTCGTGCAGTCCTCGGCCGCGACGATCGCGATTGGTATGGCGCTTGCGGCGCAGGGGCTCATTTCCTACGAAGTCGCCGTCGCGGTCCTCTTCGGCGCGAACATCGGCACGACTGCCACGGGCTGGATCGCGGCGATCGGCGGCACGGCGGACGCACGCCGCACGGCGCTCTCGCACACGCTCTCGAACGTCATCGGCACGCTTGTGCTGATTTGGTTCTTCCCGCTCTTTGTCAAGTTCGGCCAGGCGCTCTTCCCGAATTGGCACGTCGCGGAGAGCACGGTGGTCTCTGGGCGCGCGGTGAAGGCGTTCACGCACATGATGGCCCCGATCGCGGTGACGGACACGCTGTTCGCGGTCTGCCGCGGGCTTCTTTTCTTCCCGTTCGTCCGTCCGTTCTGCCGTCTGATCGAGCGCATCGTGCCGCAGCCGCCGGACGAGAAGCCGCACCTCTCCATCCTCACGATCGGCGCGAAGATCTCGCCCGTCCTCGCGTGTGACCAGGCGCTTCTCGAAGTGCAGTTCATGCGCGACAGCAACCTTGACCTCCTCGCCTGCGCGCGTCGCGTGCTGGCGGAGCAGGACGATCCCGACGAGGAGAACGAACAGCACATCATCCACCGCGAGGACATCCTCGACAACGTCCAGCGCGAGGTCACCGAGTTCCTGGCCTCCATCATGTCGAAACGCCTCGCCGCGGACGTCTCGGCGCGCGCGCAGCGTCTCCTGCGTCTCACGGACGAGCTGGAGAGCGTCTCCGACGAGGCGGCCACGGTCCTGAAGGTGGTGAAGCGCCTGCGGAAAAACAGGCAGCGCATCTCCGACGTGTCTGTGCAGGTCGTCCTCTCCGTCCACGACCGCGTGTTCGCGTTCGCCGAGAAGGTGTCCCCGTGGGTGCGCTCGCCGCGTCCCGTGATCGACGTGGAGGCGGTGCAGGCGGAGTCGCGCGAGATCCACGAATTCATCCGCGACTGCCGCCGCACGCAGCTCGGGCGCGTGGGGCCGGACGATCCCGAGTCGCCGCTGCGCGTGCTGGGCGAGCTCGACATCATCAACGCCTACGAGCGCGTGCGCGCGTACTACCTGAACATCGCCGAGACGCTCGCCGGCGGCAAGGCGAACGTGAAGTGAGGATGCGCGTTTTCCGGTGAGACTTCCTGACCGGTTCGCTCGCCTTGCTCTAGGGTTGCAAATTGCGCGGATTGTGGTAAAATAACAGCGTCAAACTTCTAGGAGAATAGTTCAATGGCCGCTGCACGCACGAAGAAAGCCGAAGTCAACAAAAAGAACCCGCGTATCCTGATCGTTACGCCGGAGATCACGTATCTCCCCGAGGGGATGGGGAACCTCGCCGGGCGCATGAGCGCCAAGGCGGGCGGCATGGCCGACGTGTCGGCCTCGCTCGTCGGCGCGCTGTTCGACCTCGGGGCGGACGTCCACGTGGCCCTGCCGCACTACCGGCGGATGTTCCACGAGGAGACGGGCAAGCTCGTCGCCGACGAACTGCGCCTCTACAAGAGCCGCATGTCGAGCGAGCGCATCCACCTCGCCGAGGACCGCTGCTTCTACTACCGCGACCACGTCTACTCGCGCGGCAACGGCAATGCGAAGCTCGCGCTTGCGTTCCAGCGCGAGGTGATCAACCACGTGATCCCCGACGTGCAGCCCGACCTCATCCACTGCAACGACTGGATGACCGGCCTCATCCCCGCCGCGGCCCGCCGCATGGGCATCCCCTGCCTCTTCACGGTCCACAACATCCACACCCACAAGCTCACCCTCGCGCAGATCGAGGACGCCGGTATCGACGCCGCCGAGTTCTGGGGCAATCTCTTCTACGAGCGGCCGCCGTACAACTACTTCGAGAGCCGCGACGTGAACCCCGTTGACCTCCAGGCGTCCGGCATCTTCGCCGCCCACTTCATCAACACCGTCTCGCCCACGTTCCTCAAGGAGATCGTGGACGGCTGGCACAACTTCATCCCCGATTCCGTGCGCAACGAGATCCGCGGCAAGTACTTCGCCGGGTGCGCGGCCGGCATCCTCAACGCGCCGGACAACTCGGACAACCCCGCCACCGACCCGCACATCCCGTTCAACTACGGCCCTGCGGACCACCGCGAGGCGAAGCGGAAGAACAAGCTCGCCTTCCAGCATGAGATGGGCCTCACCGAGGACGCCGACGCGCCTATTTTCTTCTGGCCGAGCCGCCTCGACCCCGTGCAGAAGGGCCCGCAGCTCCTCACGGACATCCTCTACCGCTTCCTCGACAAGTACTGGCAGGACGGCGCGCAGGTGGCCATCGTCGCGAACGGCGCCTTCCAGCAGCCGTTCTGGGACATCCTGAACTTCCACGGGCTCCAGGGCCGCCTCGCGATGCACGACTTCGACGGACGCCTCTCGCAGCTCGGCTTCGCGGCGAGCGACTTCATGCTCATGCCGTCCCTCTTCGAGCCCTGCGGCCTCCCGCAGATGCAGGCCCCGATCTACGGTTCCCTCGCCGTCGCCCACAACACGGGCGGCCTCCACGACACGGTGGAGCATCTCGACGTGGACAAACACACGGGCAATGGTTTCCGCTTCGACACGTACGACTCGAACGGCCTCTTCTGGGCGATGGACCAGGCGATGGCGTTCTGGCACCGCGCCCCCGAGGTGCGCGAAGCCGAAATCGCGCGTATCATGGACGAATCGCTCCACCGCTTCAACCACGAGGCCTGCGCGCGCGAATACATCGCGCTCTACGAGAAGATGCTCAACCGCGCGCTCGTGCGCGACTTCGCCGAAGGCAAGGCGTAAGTCCGCAAATTTATGATATACTATACGCATCCTTTTGGAGAAATAAAGAAAACAGAATATGGCCGGACAGATTTCATTTGAGCCGCCGCGCGGTATGCGGGATTTCTATCCCGAGGACATGGCGTGGCGCAATCGAGTGTTCGATGCGTTCAGGGCCGCGGCGGACGCCGCCGGCTTTGAGCCGTATGATGCTTGTGTCGTTGAGAACTACGACCTGCTCGCGCGCAAGGCGGGCGAGGAGGTCGGGAACCAGATCTATCATTTCTTCGACAAGAGCGAGCGACACATCGCGCTGCGTCCGGAAATGACGCCAACGCTCGCGCGCATGGTCGCGCAGCGGCAGGGATCGCTTTCCTTCCCCCTCAAGTGGACGGCGATCGCGCAGTGTTTCCGCTACGAGCGCATGACGAAGGGGCGCAAGCGCGAGCACTACCAGTGGAACATGGACATCATCGGCGAGGAGAGCGTCCTCGCCGAGGTGGAAGTGCTCGGCGCGGCGTGCGACGCCTTGCGTCGGATGGGACTTTCGGACGCCGACTGGCGCGTGCACGTCTCGTCCCGCGCGCTCCTCGCGGAGCTTCTCGCGGCGAGCGGCATCCCGGAGGACCGCCACGCGAGCGTGTTCCTCGCGCTCGACAAACGCGGCAAGATTCCAGACGAGGAGATCAAGTACATCCTCCAGCAGGGCGGTCTTGACGACGAGGGAATCGCGAAGACCTTTGAGCTCCTCGACGTGAAGGGCCTCGATGGCGCGGCGGCGATGGTGTCGCCCGACTCCCCCGCCGTGGCGCGTCTCCGCGAGCTTTTCCGTCTTGCGGGAATCGCGGGCTTTGCGGACCAGCTGCAATTCGACATTGCGGTGATCCGGGGCCTAAGCTACTACACGGGCATCGTCTTCGAGTGCTTCGACACGGCCGGCGAGTTCCGCGCGATCTTCGGCGGCGGCCGCTACGACAGCCTGCTCACGACGATCGGCGGCGCGCCTACGCCGGCGGTCGGTCTTGGATTCGGCGACGTGGTGGTGACGGAACTTCTGAAGGCGCGTCTCGGCGCGGACGCCGCGCAGGCGAAGAAGGGCGTGTACGTGGGCTTCATGTTCCCCGAGCAGCGCGATGCGGCGCTGGCGCTCGCGGCGAAGCTGAGAGCGTCGGGCGAGTGCGTGAACCTTGCGCTCAGGAAACAGAAGCCAAAGCAGTTCTTCGCGCATGCGGGTGCGTCCACTTGTGCGAAGGCGGTGTTCATCGGGCCGGACGACGTGGCGGCCGGACAGGCGAAGATGAAGGACCTTGCCACGCGGGAGGAGACGTCCGTTGCCCTCTAGTATGGACAAATGCGCTGCCGCCGCATGTGCGGAGCTTTCATCGCGTTTCACGCACGTCCGCGCTGGCGTGGACGTTGGCTTCGGCGACGTTACCGTTTCGCAGACGCTGCGTGCAGCGTGCCCTGGCGTGTGGATGACTGTTGAGGACGGACCCGCCGCACGTGCGCGCACGGCGGAGGCGCTGGACCCCAAGACCGTCCTGCAGCTTGGTGCGGGCGGCGAGATGCCGTTCGACGACCACCAGTTCGAGGTGGCCGTGCTGTCAGCCTCGCTGCTTGTCGGCGACCGCGAGCGCGCGGACACCGTGGTGCGCGAGATGCACAGGATACTGCAGGGCGGCGGGTGTCTCATTTTTTCCGTAGACGAAGTGGGCGGCACGACGGGTTTTTCCCAGCGCGGCGTGTACGAGCTGCTGAAGGACGGTTTTGACGTGGTGGGTCTGAAGCGCCCGCCGTGGTGGAAGTTCGGCGCGGCTGGCCGCACGCTGACGGTGTGCGCGCGCCGCAAGACGTGGCGCAGGCGTTCTGCGCCGATCGTGGGCGCGGCTATGCCAGTGTCGTCCGCGATGTTGTCCCCCCGTGAACGAAAGGGAGGCGTGAGATGAAACGACTCATCCGGTTACTGTGTGCGGTCGCAATGGCGTTGGCGGTTTCCCATGCCAGCGCCGATCCGGCAAACGCAATCATGCGGCTGCTGAATTCGCAGGCGTCAGGATCTGCGCGCGGCTTTGTCAAGGCGGCCGAAGAGGTCGCCGCCGAGGCGAAGAGGGGGAGGCCCGTCTACGCATACGTGCTTGCGCTCGTTTCGCGCATGCCCAACCCGCCTCCCGCCGCGCGCCTCGACGATGCAACGCGCAATAAATACCTGGACGGTTGTCGCGACAAAATCAAGAAGCTCGCGAACGAGAAGAACAACTCGATGGCTTGGTACCTCCTCTCGCTTGAGACCAACGACCGCGACCTCCTTCACCGCGCTGCCGACGCGGGCAACGTGCAGGCCATGAACGCCTGGGGCACCTACCTCGTCACGCGCGCCGTCGGGGGGACGTCGGACACGAACGAGGTCAACCGCATCCTCGGCGTTGCGTACGACTACTTCAAGGCGGCGGCGGGCCAAGGCGACGCAAACGGCCTCTACAACCTCGGCATGTGCCATCTGCGCGGCCTCGGCACGCCGCAGGACGACCAGAGCGCCTTCAACTGCTTCCGCTCCGCCGCGGAGAAGGAGCACCCCGAGGCGATCAACAACATCGGGCTCTTCTTCCGAGAAGGACGTGTGGTGGACAAGGACCTAGAGCTGAGCACCAAGTGGTTCGAGAAGTCGGCAAGCTACGACAACGCCTACGGACAGTTCAACTTCGCCCTCGCGCTCCAGAAGGGCGACGGCGTGGCGCAGGACGAGGTGCGTGCTGCCAAGTTGCTGGCCAGGGCCGCTGAAGGCGAGTGCGTGGAGGCCATTGACGCCTACGGCGTGGCACTCTGGAAGGGCCGCGGCGTGAGGGAGGATCCCGAAGCGGCCTTTAGGCAATTTCTCCGCGCGGCCGAGGCGGGTTATCCGCCCGCGATGGAGAACCTCTCGACTTGCTACCAGCTCGGAAAGGGCGTGAAGGCGGACGAACGGCGGTCGCTGGAGTGGAAGATACGGTCGCGCGCGGCACGCGGCGACCGAAACGCGCAGGCATGGCTGCAGCAGAACGCGAAGAAGAGATGAAGAAGCTAAAGACACAACAGGTGACGGGCGCGCAGGCGCTCGTGGATTCGCTCGCGAAGGCGGGCACGGAGGTGCTGTTCGGCTATCCAGGCGGCGCCGTCCTCGACATCTTCAACTGCCTTCCCGAGGCACCGTTCCAGTTCGTATTGGGACGCCACGAGCAGGGAAGCGTCCACATGGCCGACGGTTACGCCCGCGCGAAGGGCAAGCCCGGCGTGTGCCTCGTTACCTCCGGACCCGGGGCCACGAACACGATCACCGGCCTCGCGACCGCCAACATGGACGGCGTGCCGCTCGTGTGCATCACGGGACAGGTCCCGATGGACCAGATCGGCACGGACGCTTTCCAGGAGGCGGACATGAACGGTATCTGCCGCGCCGTGACGAAGCACAGCTTCCTCGTGCAGAGCGCGGACGAGGTTCCCGAGACCGTCGCCGAGGCGTTCTACATCGCCACGCATGGCAAGCCCGGACCCGTCGTTATCGACATCCCGAAGAACGTGCAGCGAGGGCTTACCTCGGCGCAGTATCCCGAGCGCGTGTCGCTCCGCGCCTACCATCCCGAGTCCATGGCCACCTCCACGCAGATGGCGCGTTTCGCGAAACTCGTCAACGAGGCGAAGCGCCCCGTCATCTACGCGGGCGGCGGCGTGATCGCCAGCGGCGCGGCGAAGGACGTCGCGAACCTCGCCCACCGCGCGCAGATTCCCGTGGCTACCACGCTCATGGGACTTGGCGCGTTCGACGAGAACGACCCGCTCGCCCTGCGCCTCGCGGGTATGCATGGTTCTGCGGCCGCAAATTACGCGATCAACGAGTCCGACCTCATCATCGCCCTCGGCGTGCGATTCTCGGATCGCGTGACGGGCAAGCTCGCCGCCTACGCGAAACGTGCGAAGATAATCCACGTGGACTGCGATCCGGCGAGCATTGGTAAGAACGTGCCCGTGAACCTCGGCATTGTAGCCGACGTCAAGGACGTGCTCACCACGGTCAACTCGCGCATCAAGCCGGCCGAACACGCAGACTGGCTTGCGAAGATTGCGGAGTGGAAGAAAAAGCATCCCGTCTCCTACAAGCCGATGCACCCGAACGTGATCATGCCGCAGGCCGTGATCGAGGCCGTGGACAAGGCTACGAAGGGGCGGGCCGTGATCGTGACGGACGTGGGGCAGCACCAGATGTGGGCCGCCCAGTTTTTCCGCCACAACCTCCCGCGCCACTTCCTCTCGTCGGGCGGCATGGGCACGATGGGTTTTGGCATTCCCGCCGCCATCGGTGCGGCGATCGCGCGGCCTGACCACACGACTGTGGCCATCTGCGGCGACGGCGGTGCGCAGATGACGTTTGAGGAACTGGTCGTGGCCGTCGAGCACAAGCTGCCAGTCACGTTCATCGTGGTCAACAACGCCTGTCTCGGCATGGTGCGCCAGTGGCAGGAGCTGTTCTACGGGAAGCGCTATTCGGGTTCCATCCTCTCCGTGCGCGGACGCATGGCCAACGAGCATCTGGAGCAGGATCTCAAGTACGACTACCTTCCCGATTTGAAGAAGCTCGCCGAGGCGCACGGGGCGGACGCCTACCGCGTGATCGACCCCGCGAAGCTGGAGCCGACGATCCGCAAGGCGATCAACTCCGGCCGCACCTCTTTCGTGGAAGTGATCGTGGAGCCGCGCGCGAACGTGTATCCGATGCAGCCGGGCGGACAGCCGGTGGAAGGGATGATATTCGAATGAAAGAGGAAATTCACAGGTTGAGTTGCTATGTTGAGAATAAGCCAGGCGTCCTCGCTCGGATCGTGGGGCTCATCTCCGGACGCGGCTACAACATCCAGACGCTGAGCGTTGGGCCAACCGAGGATGGCACGGTCTCGCGCATGAAGATCGATGTCATCGGCGACGACCGGGTGATCCGACAGATCATCCTCCAGCTCAACAATCAGGTGAACGTGATCGAGGTCACTTCCCGTCGTCGCCTCGGCGGTGCCGGGACGAAGTGACGCATTATCAAGGTGCGGCATGTTGACGTCAAGGAGAGATTTTCTGTCGCTTGCCGCCGGCGCTGTCGGCGGAGGACTGTTTTGCGGATGCCATAAAACCGGCAAAGGTGGCGAAGCGTATTCGGTTGCGCTTCTGGGCGATACGCACTTCGATTCCACCGACACAAAGTACTACCATTCAGAATATCTTTCCAGCACGACGGAGGCTCGCTACAAGGCGCATCTCAAGGAACATGTCCGCAACGCAAAGATGTGGCAGGAGAGGATGCCGTCTCTGCTGCGGGCGTCCGCAGCGTGCGTGCGGGACGACACGGCGCTGATTCTCCAGATGGGCGATCTCGTGCAGGGGGACTGCAACAATCCTGCCACACATCGCCGAATGCTAACGGACGCCTTCAACGTCATAAAGGGCGCTTACGGCGACAAGCTGCCGTTCGTCTCCGTAGTCGGGAACCACGATATAAGGGGCGACATTCCTACGGACGGCACGCGCGAGGCGTTTGACGCATGGCAGCCGCCTGTGGTTGGCAAGGAACTGAAGCAAGCCGTCTCTAGTACGACCTTTTCGTTTTGGCGTGGACCTGACGTCTTCATCGTCGTCGACTTTAACGAGCCCAGGCCGGATCTCGACTTGGTCAAGCGGCTCTTTGCGGAGAGCGGGCGCGCGCGGTACACGTTCCTCGTCTCGCATGGCCCCGCGATCCCCAACGGCGCGTCTCGCTGGTTCCTTCTTGGAGATAGGAAGCGCAATCAGGAGCGGCGCGAGCTACTGCATCTGATGGCCTCGCGCAACACCATCGTGCTATCAGGCCATACGCACTTGCTTGAATACTACGACTGCGTGCTGCCGGAAGGCCGCGTGACGCAGTTCGTCGCGAACAGCGTCTGGGCGAAGCCGGAATCCGCAACTCTAACCATTCGCGGCGAAGGCGTATCGGAATACGGTGCGCGCGTGAAGCCGGTCAAGGGGAATAAGCCGGTCAAGGATAAAAAACAGGCGGAACGGAAAGCCGAGCTTCCTCAGCTGGTCGAAGAGTACCGTCCGCTCTTGCGCGACTACCTTCTCGCAAATGCCGCAGGACACTACCGTCTTGAAGTCGGACCGTCGCGCGTGGCCGTCGTGTTCTACGAAGGCGCAGCAACGTCGCCGACGCGGACCTTCACCCTGCGTTAACCGAACAGCGCGACTGCGTTCGCGAACGTGCGCGCCGCGAGTTCCTCGGCGGGGACGCTGAGGAGGTCGGCTAGGAACTTCACCGTGTGTACTATGAACGCGGGTTCGTTCTCATTTCCGCGCATCGGCACGGGGGCGAGGAAGGGGGAGTCGGTTTCGACGAGCAGACGGTCGAGGGGCACGACATGCGCGGACTCGCGCACGTTGTCCGCCGCGCGGAAGGTGACGATGCCGGAGATGGAGATGAGGAAGTTTCTGTCGAGGAGCTGGCGTGCGAAAGCGGGAGAGCCGGTAAAGCAGTGGATCACTCCGCGTGGGGCGTCGGCGCGCCAAGGGACTTCATCGAGTACGCCGAGCGTCGCGTCGTCCGCCTCGCGCGTGTGGATCACCACCGGGAGGGCGAGCTCGTCCGCGAGCGCGAGTTGCCGGGCGAAGAGATCGCACTGGGAGCGGGCGGTCTCCGGCGAATAGTGGAAGTCCAGTCCGATTTCGCCCACCGCAGCGCATGCGTGTGCGGAGTGAAGTGCGCGCACCGCTTCCATCGTCGCGTCGTTCGCGGAGGCGTCGCCAGACTGGTCGCGGTCCGCGCCGAGCGCAAGGCGTGTCGCATCCGGCGCGAGCGTCTGTGCGAGAAGGGCGGCGCGGTTCAGCTCCGGGGAGCCACCCACGGCCATGAGGCGCGCGACGCCCGCCGCGCGTGCGCGTGCGAGAGTGGAGGCCGTTTTTTCGCGGTCTTCAGAGAAATGTGCGTGTGTATCGTAGATGTCCATGAGGCTGTCCTTGCGGTGTTTGGCGCGATTTTACCAAAAGCGCGTGAAGGCGGCAAGTTGAGCGGCTTGCAAATTCTTTTGTTTTGGACTTGCACGCGCGGGGGGAATGTGCGATAATACACTCGTCAACCGCAAAACAAGGAGACAAAAAATGAAGAAGTTTTCAACCAAAGGTTTTACCCTCGTCGAGTTGCTCGTCGTGATCGGCATTCTCGGCATTCTGATGGCGTCGCTCTTCCCGGCGATTTCGTCCGCCATGCTCAACGCCAAGACAACGGCCATGGCGTCCAACGGGCGCAAGCTCCACCAGGCCATCACGCTCGCCAACACGAGTCGCGAGACGGCCGGCAAGGGCACCACGGTGTGGCCGAAGACGCAGAAGGACGAAGGCGCCGGCGATACGAGCGGTGAGCAGGACATCGGCGACATGTCGTTCTCGTCCACGACCGAATGGTTCAAGAAGCTGTTCGACATGGATAACTACGGATCGACCGATCGCCATGCCGAAGTCGAGGACCTTGACCTGAACGTGCTCTCCGGATCGGGCGTTCCCAGCATTTCCGGCAAGACGCTGGAGGCGAAGAACATCGCGTGGGTGGCCGTGGCCAACATTCAGGACGGCATTCCTGACTGCATCCCCGTGTTCGTGACGCGCAACGTCGACTACAAGACGCTGGATTCCAGCCTCGCGCAGTACGACGGCAAGACGGCTACGCGTATCCAGATCGGCAAGGGCGAGTACTCGACGCCGTTCCAGGACAAGGCCTGGATCATCGTGCGCAAGGGCGGCGGCGTGGATACGATCAAGGCGAAGTACTCCACTCTTGACGTTGCGTTCAAGCAGCAGAGCTTCGACAACTCGAACCTGAAACCGCAGCTGCAGTTCCTGGACCTCTAATTGTACGTTTCAGTTGCCATCGATCTGGCGCTCGACCGGCTCTTCACTTACGAAGTGCCGGTCGAACTTTTAGGTAGGGTATGCGTGGGGCAGCTCCTGCGCGTGCCGTTTCACGGACGTATCACGCGGGGTTTTGTGCTGGCCCTTACGGAGACGCCGCCGGCGTTTGCCACGAAGCCAGTGATGGCGATCGAGGACGAGTCGCCGTTCTTCTCGCCTGCGCTCCTGAAGCTCGTAAAGTGGATTGCATCCTACACGGCATCGCCAATTGAGGTTGTCCTCAAGACTGCAGTACCTGCGTCCGTCCTCAAGCCGTCCGCGCGTCCGAAGGAGTTGTTGTTCGTGGAGCCGACCGGTTCCGCCGCCGAGCTCACGAAGCACCAGGCAGAGTTGCTGTCTGACATCGTGCGCGTGGGCGGCGGATGGATGCAGCAGCTCGTGAAGGAGTTCAAGACATCGCCTTCCACGCTCCGCACGCTCGCGCAGAAGGGGTGCCTTTCCATAGCTCCGCGCCAGTCGCGTCGCGATCCGCTCGCGGGGCGTAGCGTTGTGCCCACGCGTCCGCTTCAGTTGAACGACATGCAGGCGTGCGCCCTGCGGCAGATTCTTGAATCGACGAGTCCCGTGCTGTTGCATGGTGTGACCGGCAGCGGCAAGACGGAGATTTACCTTCAAGCGATTGCGCGACTTCTAGAGCAGGGCAAAGGCGCAATCGTGCTCGTGCCGGAGATTGCGCTTACGCCGCAGACAGTCCGCCGCTTCGCGGGGCGCTTTGGGAATCGGGTAGCGGTACTGCACTCTGCGCTTTCCGACGGAGAGCGCTACGACGAGTGGCACCGCATCCGCACGGGCGAGGCGCGCGTGGTGGTGGGACCGCGCAGCGCGATCTTCGCGCCCGTTGCGAATCTCGGTCTGATCGTTGTGGACGAGGAACACGATCCCTCCTACAAGCAGGACGAGACGCCGCGCTACCACGCGCGCGACGTGGCTGTGATGCGCGCGCGCTTCGAGGGCGCGCGCATCGTGCTGGGCAGCGCCACGCCGTCGCTTGAATCGTGGCTCAACGCGCAGCAGAAGAAGTACGAACTCGCATCCGTGCCCGCGCGCGTGGCGGGGCGTTCCCTGCCAACGGTCCATCTCGTCAACATGCAGCAGGAGCTTGAGCGCATGGGACACGTCCCCATCTACTCGTCGCTCCTTCTGGAGGCCGTGCGGAGTCGCCTTGACCGCGGCGAGCAGACGATTCTCTTCCTCAACAGACGCGGCTACGCGCGCGTGCTCGACTGCCCCGACTGCGGCTGGGTGGCGGAGTGCCCGGAATGCGCCGTACCATACACCTACCACCGCGCGGACCAGTGTCTACGTTGTCACGTGTGCGGCGGCTGGGCACGTCTGCCGGCGGACTGTCCCGTGTGCCACGCGAAGGACCTCTCCTACGGCGGCGTAGGTACGCAGCGCGCCGAGGCAGCGCTGCAAGCCTGCTTCCCGCGCGCTAAGATCCTGCGCATGGATGCGGACTCCACGTCGCGCAAGTACTCGCATGACGACATACTTTCCGCGTTCCGCGCGGGCAAGGCGGACGTTCTCCTCGGCACGCAGATGATTGCGAAGGGGCTAGACTTCCCGAACGTCACTCTCGTGGGCGTGCTCAACGCCGACACTTCGCTCAACCGTCCCGACCCCCGCGCGAGCGAGCGCACCTACCAGCTGCTTGCGCAGGTGAGCGGACGCGCCGGTCGGGCCGAGAAACCCGGCGAGGTGTACATCCAGACGTTCCAGCCTGACGCCGCAGCCATCGCCGCCGCCGCGAAGGGCGACTACGCCGCGTTCGCCGCCGGCGAACTTGAAGACCGCAGCACGGCGTATTTCCCGCCGTACTGTCGTCTCTCCACTCTCGTGTTCCGGTCTAAGGTGGAAACACTCGCGCGCGACTGGGCGGATCTTTACGCGCGCTCCCTCGAAGGATGGGCGAAGAAGGCCAATGCAAAATCCGGCAACGAGGGATTCCGCGTGTCGGAGGCCGCCGAGGCACCGCTATCCAAGGCCGACGGCTGGTTCCGCTACCATGTGGTGTTGCGCACGCCCACGGCGAAGGCGGCGGTCGATGCTGTCAAGTGGCTGAAGTCGGTGCGTCCACCGCCTGATGCGCTGCGCATCGCCTTCGATGTCGACGCCCTCAACTTGATGTGACACACCCCTAGCCTAAGACGCGGGGTTTTGCTATACTCTTCTCGCTTCGGTGAAGCGGCGTGAGCCGTTTCGCCAGCAGACATAGGCCGGGAACTGGCCCCAAGCCCACCCCCGACCGCATTTTAGTTTAGCATCAACGCTAACAAGTCGTTCCACAGAAATACTGCTACATATTTCAGGATAAGATCGTTTTGATCAAAGCGACATGTGAGTGGAGATGCGCCCGCAAGGGCGCACTTCCATCGCATGTACTTTGATCGGCCTGTAGCAGGGCTTCTGTGGAGTGCATGAGGAAGAAGTGCGCTCCTTTTTATGCATGGATGCGGTGTCCGCGACGGGGAGAGGCGCGGAATAAGAAGTTTGCGACAATGGCAAAGAACGGGAACAAGGCCCTTGGCGATGCCAAGAAGC